>NZ_CALACG010000163.1 GCF_937890585.1 uncultured Campylobacter sp. | reverse complement strand
TTGGCTAGCTTATGAAACGACGTTTTACTTCACGCAGGCGCCCAAATTTTCGCTAGCAGTGGGCGGGTTTTTCGCGTGGAGAGGCGCGGAGTGGGCTACCGCGATGATAGATAAAGCCGTAGAGAAAAAGATAGAAGGGCTAAACGGCAATAGCTACGACTACGGGGACTACGGCGGAAGCTTTAGGCACGAGGAGCGGGAAGATGACAAATAGCGAGATATTGCAGGCGGTGCAAGGCGGGATTACTTCCGCCGCGAAGTAAAAATAAAGGACAGAAAATGGCAAATTTTAACGAAGCTTTTTTAATTTTAATGAGACTTGAATTCTCTAAGCCTGAGAATGCGCTAGATAGAAACCCAACAGAAAAGGGCTGGACGTTTATGGGGATTTATCAAGCCGCACACCCGCGCTGGGCTGGCTGGGATGAGATACTAGGCACGGTGGCTCTTGGCGGCGACATCAAGAAAATATCCCGTGCGCTATACGCTAGCGAGAATTTGCGTGCGCAGGTGCGAGCATTCTACAAAGAGGCGTATTGGGATCGTATGAGGCTTGACGAAATAGAGAGCCAAATCAAAGCAAACGAGATGTTTATCTTTGGCGTCAATGTCGGCGTAAAGCCTGCCGTGAGAGTTGCGCAGCAGTTGGTAGGCGTAGTGAATGACGGCATAGTCGGCGATCAAACGGTAACGGCGATAAATAGATATGACGAGGAGCGATTTGACAAACAGTTTGACCGGGCGGAGCTTGAATACTACAACAAGCTGATCGAGAAAAATCCGCGGTTAAAAATTTACGCCAATGGCTGGAGAAATAGAGCTTTGGCGGTGTAGTATGAACTTATACTACGACAAAACCTTTATCATAGATAGCGCTTTTACTCTGCAGGCGGCGTACACGGGCGAAAACGGCGAGGAGATAAGATTTAACCCCGAGTACGATGATGTATTCGTTGCTTTTACGAATATCGAAAACGACATCGGGTTTTACGTCACGGGCGTAGGCGCGATCAGAGGTAATGAAATTTTAGTGCGGTGCGGTAGCGAGATATGGCAAAGCGCGCCTGAAGGGTTTTTCAAAAACGACATCAGCGACATATACGGCTACGGCGGAGTTTGGCACGCGTATAGCGTATGGATACGAAACAAGAACGACGACAAATACTGCGTTTTGCGCGGCAAAGCAAAATTAGTAAAAGGAGCAGATATGAGGGCTAATTTGGTGCCTGATTATTGGGCAGTGCGTCCAAACGGCGGCGGCAACGGCGGCAATAACGGGGGAAATAATAATAGCGGCGCTGCGGGCGGCGGTAGCGGCGGAGATGTAAACATATGGGATCATCTAACCGAGCTTGAAAAGATAATCGAGGACTATCTAAACAAAGAGTACACCTTTGATAACGTCAATTTGCGCGATAAGCTCAAAGGCGAAATCAAAGACGTAAAAGAGCTAAAAACCGAAGTCAAGGCGGTAAACGACAAGATACAGGCCATTGTCACTACAAAAGACGTAGCCGTAACTACCGACAACGAAGCCTTAGCACAGGCGATACAACAAATCAACGCGAAATTCGGCGAAATCAACGCCAGCATAAACGAGCTAAAACAAAGCTATGCTAGCAAAGACCAGGCGCTAGCGCAGAAATTTGAGGA
>NZ_CALACG010000162.1 GCF_937890585.1 uncultured Campylobacter sp. | reverse complement strand
GCCTACGCCACGGCGCTTGTGCTCATTTTTATACTTATCATTTTGCACCTGCTTTCAGCCGTAGTTTTATTTGATATAGGAGAGAAAATTGCCAGATATTTTAAACATAAAAGATCTTAGTATCTTTTACCAAGAGAATGAAATTTTAAAAGATCTAAATTTAAACGTCGCTCAAAACGAGATCATCTGCCTAATGGGCAGCTCAGGATGTGGTAAATCGACATTTCTTTCAGCGCTAAATGGCTTTTTGGAGCAAAAAGGCGGCAGATATAGTGGAGAAATTTTATTTAAAGGCGAAAATATCAAAACCAAAGACGAAATTTGGCTAAGACGAAAGCTAGCCATACTCTTTCAAGACGCCATGCTCTTTCCTTTTAGCGTCGAGAGAAATTTGACCTATGCGATGGAATTTTACGAGGGCAGCATAAAAGATAAGCAAAAAAGAGTAGAGGAGCTGCTTAAAAGCGTAAATTTACTTGATGAGATAAATGACCTTGATATGCCAGCTAGCAAACTCTCAGGCGGTCAAAAGCAAAGACTTTGCATAGCAAGGATGCTAACTACAAAGCCTGAAGTGCTTATGCTTGATGAGCCATGCTCATCGCTTGATATGAAAAATGTCTTGATCGTAGAGGAGCTTTTAAAAAGCCTGTCGCAAAGATATACGATCATCATCACCACACACAACGAAGAGCAGGCAAAGAGGCTTGGCGGCAGGATAGTCCGCATAGTGGATAAGAAATTTACATTTTAAAAGAGCTAGAAATTCTAGCTTTAAATTTAGTCGATAAATCTCTTTGTGATATTTGCGTAGGCATCGATCCTGCGGTCACGTAAAAATGGCCAAATTCTGCGAACTTCTTCACTTCTTTTCATATCTATCTCAACGATCTTGCAAAGCTCGCTATGGCTATCTGCACGGAAAAGCTGCTCGCCTTGTGGGCCGTAAACAAAGCTATTTCCCCAAAACTTAATCCCATCCATCACGCCACTATCATCTTTTTCAAAGCCCACACGATTTACTGCGACCACTGGCAAGCCATTTGCCACGCTATGGCCTCTTTGCACTGCCACCCACGCTTCAAGCTGTCTTGATTTTTCATCCTCACTATCGCCCTCAAACCAGCCAATAGCCGTTGGATAGATGAGAATTTTCGCCCCTTTTAGCGCCATGAGCCTTGCTGCTTCTGGATACCACTGATCCCAACAAACCAAAACGCCAAGTTTGCCAAGGCTAGTTTCAATAGGCTCAAAGCCGATATCGCCTGGTGTAAAGTAAAATTTCTCGTAAAATCCAGGGTCATCAGGGATGTGCATTTTTCGGTATTTGCCAGCCACACTGCCGTCACGCTCGAAGACAAAAGCTGTGTTGTGATAAAGTCCGTCAGCCCTCTTTTCAAAGAGCGAAGTGACTAAAACTACGCCGTTTTTCTTAGCCACCCTGCCCCAAAAAGCGACATCCTCTTGCCAGTCGTTTGCGTGATCAAAGAAATTTGTATCCTCGCTTTTGCAAAAGTACTGCGTCTGGTGCAGCTCTTGGCAGACCACGAGATCAGCGCCACCTTTTTTTGCCTCAGCTATTAGCTCAAGCGTCTTTGCGATAGTTGCCTCTTTTGTGCCTTTAAATTCTTGTTGAAGTAGTGCTACTTTCATCTCATTTCCCTTCTTTGTCGTTGTATGGGTCTAAATGCGTGGTTATCTGCCACGAAAAATCCTTAAATTTCTCTCTTATCTCAGCTTCAAGCGATTCGGCCACTTCGTGCGCATCGTAAAGCGAGATATCTTTGTCAAAAACTAAATGCATCGTTAAAAATATGGTATTTGCGCTCTGTCTTGTGTTTAGGTAGTGAAAGTCTGAAATTCTCTTCTTTGCCTTTATCATCTTGATGATCTCAGCTGTGACCTCAGGGCTTGCTGCGTGATCTAGCAAGACACCAAGGGCGTCTTTGCCAAGACTGATCGCGCTTTGAGCGATGTAGCCACTTATCACGATGCCAAAGATCGCATCTATCATCACAAATCCGCTAAATTTAATGATAAGAAGCGAGATGATGACTGCTAGGTTGCTAAAAAGGTCGATCTTATAGTGCAGCGCGTCTGCTTTTATGATAAGGTTGCCACTTTTTTTAGAAATTTGGTTTAAAAATAGTACCAAAGCTAGCGTCACTACGACCGAAAAGACCATCACACCAAGGCTTAAGCCAAGGTCTATCTCTAAATTTGGCTCGCTAAATTTCTTAACGCTCTCATAAAATATATATCCAGCAGCCACAACGATGATGACACACTCAAATAGCGCTGCTAACGCCTCTAGCTTTGTGTAGCCAAAGTTAAATCTCTCATCAGCTTGCTTTCTTGACTTTCTAAGCGCAAATAAATTTAAAAGCGAGACAATAAAATCAAGCATTGAATCAATCGCCGAGCCAAGCACAGCGACTGAGCCGCTAAAAAGCCCAGCTGCAAATTTTACAAGTGCAAGCAAAAAGGCACAAGCTCCAGCTGCGATAACAGCCTTATTTTCGCCCTGCGTGCATTCCTGCTTATTTATGCGGTTAAACTCATAATCAAACGGACTTGACAAGTTTAGTCCCTTTTGTATCTATTTTGGCTTGAGCAGTGAAGCGAGCCATTTTGACGGACAAAAACTAGTGAATTTACACCGATGATCTTTCTGTCTGGCAGTGCCTTGGCAAGTAAATTTAGCACCTTTTCATCGTTTTCGTCATTATATGTTGGCACGATTAGCGCGCCATTTATAAAGATAAAATTTGCGTATGTGCAGCCAAGCCTTTTGCCATCATAAAATTTAGGCTTAGGAAGCGGCAGAGCAAGCAGCTTAAAGCCAGTTTTTTTAAGCTCATCCTCCATCCTTTTTAGCTCATCAAAGTGCTCATCGCTCTTGTCATCGCAAGCTGCGTAAGCAATAGTATCAGGCGTGATAAAGCGAGCTAAAGTGTCGATGTGGCTATCTGTGTCATCGCCTTTTATAAAGCCATTTTCAAGCCAGATGATACGCTTTAAGCCAAATAAATTTTTAAGCTTCTCCTCAATCTGCTCTTTGCTAAGTGCTTTGTTTCTATTTTCATTTAGCAGGCATTTTGAGGTGGTTAAAAGCACGCCATCTCCGTTAAACTCGACGCTTCCGCCCTCTAGTATCATATCAACAGGCTCAAGCTTGGTTTTGTAAATTTTAGCTAGCTCTAAATTTATCGCATCATCTTTTGAGCTCTTAAATTTACCGCCCCAAGCGTTAAATTTAAAGTCATAGCTCTTTACACCGTCTTTGGTGCAAACGTCGATCATACCGTAATCTCTGATCCAAGTATCATCAGTTTCAAGCTTAACAAACTCAACATTTTTAAATTTCTTAAACCTAGCGAAATTTGCCTCATCAGGGCAGATGAGCACCACCTTTTCAAAGGGTGTAACAGCAGCCACGAGCTCCTCATAGCCCGCCAAAATCTCCTCTAAATAAGGCTCCCAGTCGCTCTTACTATGTGGTAGCGATAAAAACAAAAGCTCCTGCTCTTCCCACTCTGCATACGCTCTCACGCTCTCTCCTTGTAAATTTTATAAATTCCATAAATCGTAATGATTATCCAAAAGACCTCTATCAAAAATGAACCGAGATTAAAATGCACAAAAAGCGAGATTATAAGTAGCACTGCGCCTACTAAATTTATTATTTGATAGGCTAGATCGCGGCTATTTAGGCGACCGATCTGAAGTAAAAAGTAACCCATCACGATGCAAATCATCCCTAAAAAACCGATGATCTGAAAAAGATCGATCAAATTTTATCCTTTTTGTAAGCTTAAATTTAAAGCGTGATCATATCTAATTAGTTTTAAATTTATGATTATGGGATAAAATAACTCCATTTTTCAGATTGGATTAAAGTTTATGGATTTTGAGTTTATTGAGAAATTTTACCCCCTTTTTGTAAAGGCTGGGATTCTCACCTGCCAGATCGCCTTTTTGGGGATCGTTTTTTCTATTTTGATAGGCATTTTTTGCATGGCTGTGAAATTTTACAAGCTAAAATTTCTCTCAAAGCTCGTTGATTGCTACGTTGAGCTTTCAAGAAACACACCGCTTCTTATCCAGCTCTTCTTTTTATACTACGGCCTGCCAAAGCTTGGAGTGTCTATGAGCGGCTTTGCCTGTGCGGTCGCTGGGCTTAGCTTTCTTGGTGGCAGCTATATGAGCGAGAGCTTTAGACTTGGCTTTGAGGCGGTTAGAAGGTCGCAGATAGAAGCAGGACTTAGCATCGCACTTAGTAAAAACCAGCTCCTAAGATATGTCATCTTGCCACAGGCCTTTAGCGTGGCACTTCCCAGCATCAGTGCAAACGTCATATTTTTACTAAAAGAGACAAGCATCGTTAGTATCGTAGCGCTTGCTGATCTAGTCTATGTCGCAAAGGATCTCATCGGACTTTACTACAAGACAGATGAGGCGCTTTTTATGCTGGTTATTAGCTATCTTGTCATCATCTTGCCAGTCTCGCTGGCGCTTAGCTACGTTGAAAAAAGGGTGAGAAATGCAAGGAGTTAGTATATTATTTGACACACAAAATTTACTAAGGCTGCTTGAAGGTCTTGTGGTAAGCACCGAAATTTCACTCATCTCTATCATCATCTCCGTCATCGGTGGCCTAATCCTTGGCGTTTTGATGAGCATGAAAAACAAATTTATCTATCTTATTTTAAAAATTTGCCTCGAGATCGTTCGTATCATGCCTCAGATCGTCTGGTTATTTTTATTTTACTTTGGCGTTAGCAAGGCTTTTGGGCTGCATATCTCGGCATTTACCGCCTCGCTCATCGTCTTTAGCCTTTGGGGCGTTTTTGAGATGATGGATATCGTGCGAGGAGCGATCACCTCGATACCAAAGCACCAGTTTGAGTCAGCCGCCTCGCTAGGACTTAGCAAATTTCAAATTTACTTTTATGTCATCATCCCGCTTGCTACTAGAAGGCTGGTGCCTGGAGCTGTAAATTTACTAAGCCGTATGATAAAAACGACCTCTATCGTCGTTCTAATCGGCGTTGTAGAGGTGGTCAAAGTCGGCCAGCAGATCATCGAGCGAAATGTATTTACAAATCCTATGGCGCCATTTTGGATATACACGCTCATATTCTTTTTATATTTTGCGATCTGCTATCCAGTCTCAAAACTATCAAAAAAACTAGAAGAAAAATGGAGCTAAAATGAGCAAAAATATCTTAGAACTTAAAAATTTAAATAAATTTTATGGAGAGCTTCACGCTTTAAAAGATATAAATTTAGAGGTTAAAAGTGGCGAAGTGGTCGTACTTCTTGGACCATCGGGATGTGGCAAGAGCACAACACTTAGGTGCATAAACGGCCTTGAGAGCATAGCAAGCGGCGAGATCATCATAGACAGCGAGATGATAGATGCTAAATTTAAAGAGTGGCAAAGGATCCGCCAAAAGGTCGGCATGGTCTTTCAAAGCTACGAGCTGTTTGATCATATGAACGTCATCGATAACGTCCTTCTTGGGCCTTTAAAGGTGCAAAAAAGAGATAGGGCCGAGGCTGAAAAGACGGCTGATATGTGGCTAAGCAAGGTTGGGCTACTTGATAAGAAATTTGCCTATCCAAAGGAGCTAAGCGGCGGTCAAAAGCAGCGCATAGCCATCGTTAGAAGTCTTTGTTTAAACCCTGAGATCATGCTATTTGACGAGGTTACGGCTGCACTTGATCCAGAGATCGTTAGAGAAGTGCTTGATGTGATACTAAATTTAGCCAAAGATGGCATGACGATGCTAATAGTCACCCACGAGATGAGCTTTGCAAGAGCGGTTGCAAATAAGATCGTATTTATGGACGCTGGAGCGATCGTGGAGATCAGCGAGCCAGAGGAGTTTTTTACTAATCCAAAGAGCGATCGCGCGAAGAAATTTCTAAATTTATTCTCGTTTTAGAAAAAATAAGAGATAATTTGCCTGTTTTCAAAATGCGTTTAGAGCGAGATTTAACCGCTCTTATTTACTAAATTTTTCTAAAGGAGAAAGAGTGAGAAAATTTAAATTTTTCTTATTAGCATTAGTCGCTACCGTCTTTCTAACGGGTTGTGGTGATGACAAAGGTGCGGACAAAGCGGCCGCTTCAAATCAAGCTGACGCTATCGCAAAGATCAAAGAGCGTGGATATGTAAGAGTTGGTGTTTTTAGCGACAAACCGCCATTTGGCTACGTCGATAAAGACGGCAAAAACCAAGGCTATGACATCTATTTTGCAAAACGCATCGCAAAAGACCTGCTTGGTGATGAGAGCAAGGTCAAATTTGAGCTAGTAGAAGCTGCTGGCAGGGTTGAAGTGCTCACAGCTGACAAGGTCGATATCACGCTTGCAAATTTCACAAAGACGCCTGAGCGCGCGCAAGTTGTTGATTTTGCGCTTCCATATATGAAGGTCTCACTTGGTATCGTTAGCCCAGAGGGCGCTGTGATAAAGAGCATTGATGAGCTAAAAGATAAAACCTTGATCGTCAATAAAGGCACAACAGCGGACGCATTTTTTACAAAAAATTATCCTGATATCAAGCTTTTAAAGTATGATCAAAACACCGAAACTTTCGCAGCTTTGGTTGATAAAAGAGGTGCGGCTCTAGCGCATGATAACGCCCTGCTTTTTGCCTGGGCGAAAGAGACTCCTGGCTTTGTAGTAGGCGTTGAAGCGCTTGGCGACGTGGATGTGATAGCTCCAGCTGTTAAAAAAGGTAACAAAGCCTTGCTTGAGTGGCTAAATAACGAGATCATCGAGCTTGGAAAAGAAAATTTCTTCCACAAAGACTATGACGCAACGTTAAAACCAATCTATGGCGACAGCGTAAATCCTGAATCACTTGTCGTCGAAGGCGGCAAAATCTAAATTTAATGGCGTAATCTTTACGCCATTAAATTTAATATAGAAAATTAATAATATTAGCTTGCACCTTTGCGAGATAAAACCACCCCAAAGGTTTTAATAATTATAACTATGTCATACCAAATAGACCAGTTTTTCATATACCATGCATCCATTTTGGCACGAGTTGCAAAATCAACATCACTTCGACCACTTACTTGCCAAATCCCTGTAATACCTGGTTTAACAGCCAGTATAAGATCAGCAAACTCACCCATATCTTTTCTTTCGTATTCAGCGCAAGGACGAGGACCGACTATGCTCATTTCGCCTTTGAAAACGTTAATGAGTTGAGGAAGTTCATCAAGAGATGTTTTTCTAATGAAATTTCCAAACTTTGTAATTCTAGGATCCCTTTCATATTTATGATATTTTTCAAAATATAAATTTTCTTGTGGGTTTTCCTTAAGATATTGTCTTAAGATTTCATCACTATTTTCTTTCATTGACCTAAATTTAAGACAACCAAAAGGCTTTCCTTCAAAGCCCATTCTTTTATGTGAAAAAAATACTCGTCCATTTGGCTCTTGAAGTTTTATTATTAAAGCAACAACTAAAAATATAATTATCAATAACGGAAGCGCTAGCATTATTAAAAATATATCCAAAGCTCTTTTCAATGTGGTTTTCAATCTATTTTGAAGCGAATTTTGTAACGCAATAAAGCTAATTCTAGAATTAAACATATTATAAATGTGAGCTTGTGTAAAATCATATCCCTGAAGAATTGGCGAAAACATTATTTCTTTATTTTCTTTTATGTTTTGTTCAATCAATCTATTTAAGCTAGATGCATCTATACCAACTTCTCCTATAAAAAGTGATTTATAACTTTCATCGTTTGTTTTGATATATCCCAAATAATGATTTGAAAAAATTTGTAATTCAAAGTCATTATTTTCCCCTATAATTTTGGCTTTTTTTTGCCACATACCAAATCGATATAGTATTTTTTTAGTTACCAACTTTAAAATAGGCAAAATAGCAGCCATTATCGTAAAGCTAAAAAATAAACTTATACGTGAAAAATCATAATTTATTTTTATAGACGCAAGAAAAGCAAAACTTAACAAAAATGTAAAAAAACAACTTTTTACAAGTATTCTGCTCTCATGCCAAAAATCATATCTTCTAGTGTAAACCCCATGGTATAATAATAAAAGTACCATTATTAAATAGGAAGATACCAATCCTTGATATTTTCCTATATCTGAGAAGATATAATCACCATACAATAGGTTCTTAAAAATTATAGCTATTCCAAAACTTAACCAAACACCAAAAACATCAATTACTAAAATTACAAAAGTACTTAATTTTTGTTTCATATGCTTTCTCTACTAAAATCATCTTCAATTCTAACAATATCATCTTCACCAGTATAGTCTCCCACTTGAGCCTCAATTAACACAACTGGAATTTTTCCATTGTTTGCAAGACGATGGACCTCACCTTTTCTAATAAACGTTGATTCATTTTCATGCAGTAAAAAATTCCGCTCCCCTATAGTTACAGTTGCAGTGCCATTAATAACGATCCAGTGCTCATTACGGTGAAAGTGCTTTTGCAACGACAATCGCTTGCCAGGCTTTACTACGATGCGTTTGATTTTGTAACCAAACTCATTTTCAAGTACTGTGTAACTGCCCCATGGACGATGTGCTGTCACATGCATATGTGTTAATTCACAGTCCTTTAACTCTTTAACCACCTGCTTTACTTTTTGACTAGACCCCTTTTTACATACAAGCAACGCATCCTTAGTATCCACAATAGCAAGATCCTCAACATCGATAGTGACAATCATGCGATCCGAACTTATAATAAGATTATTTTTAGAATTTAAAGCAATACTTTTCTCGCTTATGGTATTGCCATTCATATCCTTAGGTAGCTCCCCATCAAGACTATCAAAACTTCCAAGATCACTCCAGCCAATATCTGCCGAAACCACTTTAGCAAGACTAGTGTGTTCCATAACAGCATAGTCTATACTATCTTCAGGAATTTCTTGCATATCCTCTAGTTTGATTCTAATAGAATTTTCAGTCATAGAGTTTTTATATGCCTGAACGCAAGCTTCATAAATTTTAGGACTTTGCCTTTTTAATTCACTTAAAAAAACTCCCACTTTAAACA
>NZ_CALACG010000161.1 GCF_937890585.1 uncultured Campylobacter sp. | reverse complement strand
TTAAAATTTCATGAACGAGTAATTTCGGCTCTAAAATTTGAGCTAAGCTGCAAGCGAAGCCAAATTTTAGTAGTCAATTCTTAGGGGGTGAATAAGTTTTAAATTTGCAAAAAGTTCAGTTAAATTTATAAATTTGCCTAGAAATTTTCACATTCCAGGCAAATTTTACTCAATTTTACCTTCTCACAACGTGTAAAAACTGCATATGTTTGCGGTATTGCTCGATGACGTCATTTATCAGCGTAGCTTCGCTCCAGCCAAGCACGTCGTAGTCTTGACCGCCCTCTTTTAGATAGACCTCAGCCCTGTAGTAAAGATCGTCGCCGTCAAGCTCCCTCGTATAGTCTGGGCTATGGCTCTTGGTGAGATAGACGCCATATCTAAAGTCCATCTCGTCGCCAAGTCCGACATTTAAATTTACAAAATTTTCGCCATTTGTGACCTTTGCTTCAAGGCCGTTTTTGGCAAATTCCTCTTTTAGCTCGTTAAACGCTTTTAGTACAACCTCGTTTAAAAATTTCTTGCCATCTTTCTTGCCTGGTAGCGTAATGATCGCACTTAGGCGCTCTTGCCACGGCTTTGAAAGATCACTAATAGGCATATTGCTAAAGTTATTTGTCTCTTTTTTGGTTAGATCCACACGTAACGCCTTAAATAGCCCGTAAATGGCGCCAAGTAACACTATGGAAAATGGCAGTGCTGTGGTGATCGTAAGTGCTTGAAGCGAGCCAAGACCGCCTGCTAGCATCAAAAATGCCGCCACGACGCCCACTGTAACGCCCCAAAAGACCTTTTGCCAAACCGGCGTATCGTCCTTGCCGTTTGAGCAAAGCATGTTCATAACGATCGCTGCTGAGTCGGCAGAAGTTACGAAAAATATTACGATCATAAAGACTGCGATCACGCTTAGCACGCCTGAGAAGCTAAATTTTTCTAAAAACATAAAAAGTGCTGAGGCTGAGTCGGAATTTACAGTCGTTGCTAGCTCGCTAAAGCCGCCTTGCACAAGCGCAATCGCCGAGTTACCAAAAAAGCTCATCCAAGCAAAGGTAAAGCCAGTTGGCACTAAAAGCACGCCTATCACAAATTCTCTGATCGTTCTGCCCTTTGAAATTTTAGCTATAAAAAGCCCCACAAACGGCGACCAAGATAGCCACCAAGCCCAGTATAGCAGCGTCCAACCGCCAAGCCAGCTCTCGTTTTGCCTCTCATAGGCGTAGAGGTTAAAGGTGTTTGAAATGAGCGTAGAGACGTAGTCGCCGCTGTTTTGCACAAACGACTTTAAAAGCTGCGTCGTATCGCCTAAAAATAGTATCAAAAACATAAAACATATAGCTAGCGCAATATTTGCGTTTGATAAGATCTTGATGCCCTTATCTACGCCGCTTGCCGCTGAGATGGTAGCTGCAAAACAAAGCACTATTAGAAGCGTGATATGCATAGTCGGCAGCCCAAAAACGTGCGTAAGGCCAGCATTTACCTGAAGTACGCCGTATCCCAGCGATGTCGCCACACCAAAAAGGGTCGCCACAACGGCAAATGTATCGATGGCACTACCTATCTTGCCGTAAATTTTATCTCCGATGATCGGATAAAATGCCGATCTAAGCGTGAGTGGCAAGCCGTGTCTATACGAGAAAAAGGCTAGAATTAGCGCTACGATAGCATAAACTGACCATGCGCTCATGCCCCAGTGAAAAAATGTGATATTCAACGCAAGCTTTTGCGCTGCGATAGTTTGCGCGTCGCCAACTGGTGGGTTTAGATAGTGCATGAGCGGCTCGGCCACACCAAAAAATACTAGACCTATGCCCATGCCAGCGGCAAAAAGCATAGAAAACCACGAGATATTTTTGTGCTCTGGCTTTACATGGTCAGCTCCAAGCTTGATCTCGCCAAGCTTACTAAAGCCAAGGATGATGACGCTTAGCAGTATGACGGCAACGACTAGGATATAAAACCAGCCAAATTTGGCCGCGATGTAGTTTTGCATACCCTTAAAAAACTCATTTGAGAAATTTGGAAATATCGCTGCAAATGCCGTTATTAAAACTATGATAACAAGCGATGGGATAAATACCTGTCTCTTATACACATCTGACGCTGCCGACGA
>NZ_CALACG010000160.1 GCF_937890585.1 uncultured Campylobacter sp. | reverse complement strand
GAGATACAACTAAACTAACAAAAGATCTAGTAAATACTAGCATAAGCTCAAATGTAGATGGTAGTATAGATGCTAGGGTGTTTAGTGAAGATGGTAGGAAGGAGATAGCTAAAGAGATAGTAGATACTAGCACCATAATAGACGCCATAAAACAAATATCAACTACAGATAGGGCAAATATATTCTCATTTTTTAAAGAAGTGAGCAAGCAATACAAAGTATTAAATGGTGTTAGAGAAGAGGTTGCAAATTCACCAGAACTACAAGCATTTTTATCTAGCAACACTACAACCGAAGCACAAAGAAAAGAGGCTATGACACTAATAACACTTGCTGTTATGAAAAACTTAGGATATCTACCAAACGATATAAAGTCTATATATACAGATGAAAGAGGATATAATGACGAGAAAATACAAGGTTTCACAAGCTTGCAAACTGGTGCTAGCTATATAAATTTCAAAAACATAACTAATGTGAAAGATCTTGTAAAGACCATAACTCATGAAAACCAAAGATCTATGGATATACAAGATCATAGGGATATAGATAAAAATAGAGATGATGATACTAAGTATGCGTCAAATTTCTCAGACTTTGCAACTAGATATTTCTCTCATGCTCTATGGCTAAATGATAAGGGTTTTTCTAAAGCACCTTTAACAACAGCTGTAACAACAAGCATGATAAACAACAATAAAGAATTTGCAAAGTTGGATAAGAATTTGGGGGTGAATAGGATGCTAACAAGCAATGAATATGATCTTGCAATGGAATTAGCATATAGATATAGTAAAGAAAATAACATACCTTATGCTCAGTCAATAAATCTTTTTATGCTCGCGGCTAAAACAAATGTCGATAAATCTCAAAAAGAAGCTTTTGAACATGTTGTATCTACATTAGAAAGCGCTGATGAAAGCGAGGTGCCTGGATATAGTATAGTGTTTGATAGGGATAAAATAGATGAGGCATATAATATATTGGCAACTACTGCTAATGAGAGAAGTCTAAGCTTTAGTGATGTTTATAAAAATAGCATGAAGCGTTATCCTTTATACACTGCAACCAAAGAGCAGTATGAAGATAAACATTGGGATCCAGAGCATACTATAGGAGCGGGAGATGCAAGCGATATACTTATACCATTTGCAAAACCAGCTATCGGTGCTGCAAAGCAACTATCATTAGCTCTATACTCTGGCTCAAGAAATGCGATGAAGACCACACTTGTAGAGATGGAAAAGAGAGTGGCTGAAAAAGTAGCAGCCAATACCCCAAAAGGTGGAACATTAGGTAGTGATCGGGCATTAGGATATACAGAAAGCGGTCTTAAAGTATCTGTGGTATCAAAAAATGGAATTGTAATATCAAATTTTACAAAGCATGGCGTTGAACGAGCCATAAATAGAAATGTTAAACCTTATGATATTTTAGATGCATTAAAAAATCCGTTAAAAATAAAAGATATTAAAATTGATGAAATGGGCAGGCAAAGTCAACGTTTTATAGGGAAAAATGCAGAAGTAGTTGTAAATCCAAATAATGGTAAAATAATATCTGTTAATCCAACATCATCAGCAAAAGCAAGGCAATTATTGAGTAAGGAAAAATAATGTATGTCAAATTATCAAAGCAAGATTTTGATTATCTTATGCAAAATTGTAAATTTATAAAAAGTATGTCTATTGTTTATGAGAATAATACGCTTGTAAAAATTAGTATTGATGAAAAAGAAGCGGATGATATTAGAGAATGGGCATTAAACGAATTGGAATTTAGGGGATTTGACGAGAACTATGAATTAAACAAAAATGGTCAAATTTTAGAAAGATTAGTTGATTTGTTTTTTAGGTAGAATAAATCGATTAATAGCAGAGGTTATTTTATAGTAGTCGGTAAGCCAAAACAAATACATGAAAGAGCTAATTATCAGTTTGGAAATTTGATTTATGATCCAAGAACTTGGACATATGGTATTGCTTTGGAAGAGGTAGTTAATGGATATTTGTCACCAGAGCCACCAGCAAATGGGTGGCAGGCAATTGGTGGTGGTATAAATAAAATTGTAGAAATGTATAACAAATGAATTATTTAATAGGTTTTATTATTTTTATTGAAGGGTTGTCTATTATGATGGATCCAAATCCACCAATAAATCTTTTTGGTATACCAAAAGGAGATACTATTCCTTATGGTCTAAATATATCAGTTGGATCGATCATGGCGTTGCTTGGCTTGCTCTTTGTATATAGGGAGTTTAAAAAAAGTAGCTGAAGGGCTACAAATTTGGCTTTTAAAGTAATGAAAAATGAGCAATTTTTTTATATCTATTGGTTTTTTAATAACGGCTATTCAAATTTTTATTAATAAGAAAATAGTAAGAGCATATGACGGAGTTGACTATTCTCTCATGGGGGATTTTTATTTGGTCCCTGGTATAGCATCATTAGCGGGTGCTATATTATTTTTTTGGCTTGGGTGTAGGTCCATTAAATTAAAAAATAGAAAGAAAGAATTCGAATGCAAATGGTGTGATAGCTGTGGCAAAGCCATTAAAGTCGGCAAAGATATCTCTTGGTGCCCAGACTGCGGCAAGCCACTAACTAAATTTAACGACAAGCACGATAAAAAAGCACCTAAAAAATAGCGTCATCTTATCAACCATGCAAATTTCATATAAATTCATTTAAAATTTAGGCGATATTGCCAAGATAGGAAGTAGTATGGAAAAAAGTCATAGAATAGCTGCGGGTTGTATATCATTTGTAGAGCTTGTTTTGTGTATGATCTATGGGAAGTACTATATTAGAGGTTGGAGCGAAGCTAACCTTCTTTCGGTCTCCTTTTTTATTTGTATTTTTGTATATTGCGTTATGCCTTTTTTCATCAAAGGTAATATTGCAAATTCATTAATTAAATTTGATATTTTGTCAACAATTACACTTTTTTTAATATATTTGCTCGGTTTTAAATTTATCTATGATGGTTTTGAAGGATACATACGATATATTGCTATTTTTATACTTGTTATTATAGTTGTAAAGACATCGCTTAAAATGTTTAATAAGAATGAGCAAAAATAGGGTTTTAATGAAAGATGTGCATAATTGGTGCTGAAAAGATAGGAGAGAATATACCAAGAGGCAAGGATGGTAATTATAAGACCATATTTGAAGTAGGTGCCGGACTGGTAGGCGGCGTAATACAGTCAGATATGGATAATAAAAAATGAAAAAATTTGCGATAGTATTCAGTGGTGTTATAGCAATATGTGTTGTAGCACTACTATTTATAAGGTTACTAAAATACTTTTTTGGAGAGATTTATTATATAGATGCAATATATGCTATGTCTATATGCGTATCGTTATTTTTTATAGCAAAAAACGGTATCAAAAAAAGTGATCTCACTAGCGATAATATTAAACACATGGAGATAAAGTACGGTAGCGTAGCTTTATTCTATGCGGTTATTGAGTCTATCTTATGGGTATTATTAATATACTTAAGAAAATAAATTTACAAGGCAAATTTGGTACATGTATGGTAATAGGTGCTGGTAATTTACTATCAGCAATAGGCATAGGCGCTTTTGTTAACTCATCATCTACCGAGCCATACTCTCAGCTTAAAGATAGATCAAAAGATGTGGATAAAGAAAGAGTGGTCGGAAAAGGTTTTGCTGGTGGATTTTATGGACTGTTTGGTAGCCTTGCGGGAGCAGGCGGTAAAACCATAAAAGTTGGTGATGGAGATTTGCAGACTGCAGCTGAAGTAGGAGCAAATTTTCTTACTACAACCGGACAAGCTATTGCAGATAGTGTAGAAAGTAAAAAAGAAAAAAATAAA
>NZ_CALACG010000159.1 GCF_937890585.1 uncultured Campylobacter sp. | reverse complement strand
CTCATCAACCGCGATGATACCGCTCTTTGCGCCAGCTTCGATCGCCATGTTGCACATTGAAAATCTATCATCCATACTAAGGCCCTCTATCACCTCGCCGCTAAACTCAAGTGCCTTATAAAGTGCGCCATCAACGCCTATTTGGCGGATGATCTCAAGGATGAGGTCCTTGCCGTAGACGTGCTTATCAAGCTTGCCTTTAAAGACGACTTTGATACTCTCAGGCACTTTAAACCAGTTTTTGCCCGTGATCATCGCATAAGCTAGGTCGGTGCTGCCCATGCCAGTACTAAACGCCCCAAGAGCGCCGTGCGTACAGGTGTGACTGTCTGCGCCGATGATGACGTCGCCCGGGATTACTAGCCCTTTTTCAGGCAAAAGCGCGTGCTCGATACCCATATCTTTTTCGTCAAAATAGTTTTTAAGGTCGTGTTTGTAGGCAAATTCACGTGAAATTTTGGCTTGATTTGCGCTTAGGATATCCTTTGTCGGGATGTAGTGGTCCATCACGATGGCAAAGCCGTCTGGGTTAGCTAGCTTTTTAGCACCACTTCGCTCAAACTGCTTGATCGAAATAGGCGTCGTGATATCGTTGCCTATGATCATATCGATCTTGCTCTCGATGATCTCTCCTGCGCTTACCTCTTTGCCAACGTGATCTGAAAATATTTTTTCTGTGATGGTTTGTTTCATAAATTTCCTTTAAATTTTGGGGCGATTTTAACAAAAATAGCTAAATTTAAAGAAAATTCACCAAGCCAAAAGGCTTAGTGAAACTAAAATTTAACCGATGCGGTGAGCATAAACTGCCTGCCATATCCTGGCACGATGGCTAGGATATTTTTGCCCTCTGAGTTGTAAGAAGTGTAGTAAATTTTATCAGTCAAATTTTTCACATTAAGCTGAACATTTGTCTCATAGCCTGAAATTTTAGTTGTGTAGCTTGCAAATGCGTCATAAGTCACAGCATGAGGCATCTTGTATGCATCACCAGAATTTGAGTAGGCAAACCATGAGCCAAAGTATCTAGCCCCACCGCCTAGCCTAAAGCCCTTTAGCCCAAGGTGGGTAAAGTCGTAGTTTGCGAGCAAGCTTGCCTGGTGCTTTGGTGTGGCGTCAAATGGCTTGCCAACCTTCCAAGTGTTCTCCTCGTCTTTTAGAGTCTTTGTCTTTGTGTAGGCGTAGCTCGTCCCTAAAGTAAGCCCCTTTGTTATTTTGCCGTTTGCGTCTAGCTCAAAGCCACGTGAGCGCACCTCGCCACTTGCGTAAGTGATGTTGTTTAGGCTGTAGGCTACGTTTTTCTTTTTGATATCAAAAATGGCTGCAGTAGCTGTAATGCTATCGTTTTGAAATTTGCTTCCAAGCTCGATAGAGTTGCCCTCTTCAGGATCTAGCGAGCCAAGATCGTCATTCATAGATATTTGTGGCTTAAAGCTTTGAGCGTAGTTTGCATAGACCGACCACTCTTTATTTAGTAGATAAAGAAGGCCAGTTTGATATATTAGCTTGCCACCGTGGCTGTCGGTAGCTGTTTTAAATGGCTCGCCCTTGCCACCAAGCTGATCGTAGTACTCATATCTTAAGCCGAGTGCGTAGATTAGATTTTCGGTTAAATTTATATTATCTTGCACGTATGTGCCGATGCTTCGTATCCTTTGATACTGCTTGTCGTTTTGATTTGGTGTTTTTACTAAAGAGGCGGTGCCAAATACAAGGTTGTATAAATTTACGTTATTTGCTCCGCCTTGACTTCTGTAAGAATTTGCCCTGCGGCGAAGCTCCTCTTTTAGATCCACGCCTGTTATTAGGTTATGCGAGATGGGGCCGGTCTCAACTATGCCGTTTAAATTTATCCCGCCAGCGTGAGTTCTGTGCTCAAAATCGTAATAGTAAGAATTTTCTCTAGTGACTAAGCCAGTTGCTGGAGTAAAATTTCTAACCCTCATTTGTCCGTACTCGTGCATTGATCTTGTAAAGGCGTAGTTTGCTTTTAAAAGCCAATTTTCGCTCAAATTTTTCTCAAAACCGACATCAAATGTGTGAATTTCGCCCTTTATCTCGTTAAATTTCTCATCGAGTCTCTTTTTGGGATCGCTTAGTAGAAATTTGCCGTCCCAGTTTTTATATGCGGCAGTTTTGTTTGTCACCATGTAGCTACCGCGGTCAAGCGGATCGGTGTAGCGTCCGTATGAGTAGGCAGCGTCGATGCGGTAGTCCTCGCCTTTATAGCTGAGGCTTGGGGCTACTAGCAAGGACTTAAATTTACCATACTCTCGCCAGTAGTGTTTGCCGCTTTGATCGAAAATAAATCTATATGCAAAGCCGCTTTCTCCGATAGGTCCGGTGCTATCAAAGCCATAGTTGTAGTAGTGGTTGTTGCCAGCACCAGCGTAAATTTCATGGCTAAAGTCGTAAAGCGGTTTTTTGGTAACTAAATTTATGATCCCGCCAGGGTCTTGCACGCCGTAAAGCAATTTAGCACCTCTACTGTTTGCACGGTTGCATTAAAACTATGTCTAACGCCAGCTGAAGTGCCATTTCGCATGATCGACTCATCTCTGTTTTTGCCAAATCCACGTTTCAAAACTGCGTCAAATATCCCTCCAGTCGAGTTTGCGTAGCTAACGCCGCTCACGTTTTGAAGGCTCTCTGCAAGCGTCTCTGGCTTTTTGTCTTTTAGCTGCTGCGCTGTCACGACATTTACGGTTTGTGGTATCTCGAGGATAGGTGTATTTGTCTTGCCAACTTCGCTCGTTGTCGCCCTATAACCATCATCCGCGCTATCTTCTACGCTAACACCTTCTAAATTTACATCAGCTCCATTTAGAGCCGAGATATCAGCGCAAAGTGCTATGCTAATAGTGCATTTTTTTAAACTAGATCCTTTAAAATTTAATGTATTAAAAATCGTTATCATTATATAAAAGTGAAATTTTTGAAATCTGATGAAAAAT
>NZ_CALACG010000158.1 GCF_937890585.1 uncultured Campylobacter sp. | reverse complement strand
GTTTCAATCCCCTAGATCGGGGAAATTTGTATCTAATATGATTGAAATTGTTCCACCAGATGTTTCAAAGCTACGTTTGTTTCAATCCCCTAGATCGGGGAAATTTGTATCTAATAGCCTAAAAAACGCTTGTAAATTAACAATGAGTTTTAAAAGAACTACTCTTTGCCGGCATTATATCACAAATGGCAAAATGTTCGAAAATGTGGCTAAAAAACTTTTTCAAATTCGCACTCTTTTGCTTATAGATAGCTTAAGATAGCGAATTTAAGGGCATTTATGAAAGCTAAAAAGTTCGAAAATCTAAAATGAAAAGTGAAAATTTGTGTGATTTTCGAATTTTGGCAAATTTGGGCTCTATGCTAAGTGCCTAAAAAAGGCAACTTTAAAAAGTGAAAAAATGCAAAAGTTCGAGAAAGTCTTTTTTGAGATAGAGAAATTTGAGATTTTTGAAGATTTTGAAACTTAATAAAATATAAAAATGCGGTAAAAAGGGCGTTTTGAAATTTTAAAAAGTTCGAAAATCAAATCCCTAAAAAAGGCACTTAGACATAGGTGTCGCTTGGGCAAAATATCTTGCCCTCGCCTAAGGTCTCGCTTTTAGCCATGCAGCTCTTGCAGATACTGTAAAACAGCACTTTGTCAGTTTTGGAGTCGATGATCTTTGCTATGCGCTCTTTTATAGAGAAAAAGTCACGCTCAGAGATATCTAGCTCAAAGACAGAGTAGTTTGCTCTTAGGCCGTAACTCTCAAGTAGCGCGGCTAGTTTGTTTCGGCGCTTGGTTAGGCAGACGTCGTAGCAGATGATGATGTTCATTGAAATCTCCCTATAAAAGGCTTGTATTTTTCATTTTGTGTGACGGCTCGCTTTAGGGCGTATGCTTGTTTGTCGATGATGTCTTGCGCTTTTAGCTGCTCGCCTCTATACTGCGTGTAGGCAAAGAACTTTTCGTTGACGTTTTTGGCGATATTTTGCCTAGTTTTGGCAGATAAAAGGCCGTCTTTTATCTCGAAAGGCTCGTTTTTATTTACCATGGAGATGATAGCGCGATCAACTATGAAGGCTCTAAATTCCTCGATGAGATCAAAGGCTAGAGTGGGCTTTTGCTCGTCAAGTGCGTGCAGATATGAGACGTGAGGCGAAAGACCAACAGCAGCGATGGACTTTAGTATCTTTGAGTAAAGGATGGCGTAGCCGTAGTTTAGGGCTGAATTTACAATGTCAGTTGCGCCTTGCGTGATGCGTGCGGTGAAGCTAAATTTATAGTCTATCGCCTTTGCTATGGCCTGCCAGTATGCGTTTGCACTGCTACCTTCGAAGCCTAGAAGCTCGCTTACGCTTTGGGTGTTTGGGACGTGGGAGGTTAGTATCTCTTGCATGGAGCTGATGTGGGAGCTTAGGCTTTTGTGGTATTTGTCTAGGTATTTTAGGTAGTTGATCTGGTTTTTGAGCTTGCCGGTGATGAACTGCTGGGCGATACGCAGAGACTTTTTGGTTTTTAGCAGTGTTATCTGCGAGGCGGCGGTTTTAGAGATGGCTGAGTTTGCGGTAAAGAGCGTGGCATAGCTTAAATTTGTCTTTTCGTCGATGAAATTTATAGAAATTTTGCGTTTGGCGCACTCTTTTATGACAGCAGAGCTTAGGGAAATTTGAGCGTTTATGATGATCTGGGTTATTTGAGTGATCGGAAATTTGTGCTTGATAGCGCCTTTGTCTTTTAGGACAAATTTACCCTGCGAGAGCGCTAGAAAATAAAATGGCGTCGTGATGTGGATGACGGAGCTTTGCGAGAAAGACTTTGTGTACTCGCGCTTTTTGGCTTCCAGGGCGTTTTGGACGGACTTTACGGCTGGGCGTTTAGCGTTTTTGTAGTAGGAGAGAATTTTTGCTTTTTTGAGAGAGTGACTTAGCTCAAATGGGAAATTTAAATTTGATAGAGCGTCTGCTAGAGTGTGCTTGTCTATGCTTTTTAGAAATTTGCGAGTTAAATTTGTCAAAACTTCATCAAAATGCAGGCAAAATCTATCTTTTTGTGCGGACGAAAAGAGCTTAAGCGAAATGGTCTTTAGGTGTGAGATATAGGCATTTATGCTATCTACGCTTTGGGCGATCTCTGGCTTTTTAGACGAGGCTGCGAGTTTTGCTAAAATACGTGCAAATTTATCCTCGCCTATGCTTAGCTCGTGAGCTTTGAAATTTACGCCTAGAAAGGTGAATTCGCTATCTTTGTCGTGCAAGGATGTTTTGGCTTCGTTTAGGGATAAATTTATGGTTACTAGAAAGTCTTTTAGTCTGGCAAGCCCTTGCTCGCAGGCTTCACGTGAGCCAAAAAAGAGCACAAAATCATCTGCGTATCTTACAAACTCTATACTGCTATGCTCGAGAAATTTATCCATTTGATCAAGGTAGATGTTTGAAAGAAGTGGGCTTAAAACGTCGCCTTGATGGACGCCTTTTGTGTGAGAAGTATAGTCAAAATGCTCGAAAATGCCATTTTTGATCCAAAGCTCGATGAGCCTAATAATGCGAGTGTCTTTGATATTTGAGCGTAAAATTTCAAGCAGTTTTGCGTGGTTTATGTTTTCAAAAAAGTCTTTTATGTCGGTTTTTAAGACAAAGTCGTGCGTCAAGCAAAAATCTCTTGCTCGAAAGATGGCGTTTGAGTATGATTTGCCACTTCGGTAGGCGTAGGAGCGGTTTGAAAAGCTCTTGTCAAAATAGCTTGAAAGCTCGCTAATAAGGATATTTTGCGCAAATTTATCTTTTAAAGATGGGATGGCTAGTTTGCGAAGCTCGTCTTTGTTCTCTTTGGGGATGAAGGCTCGTTTTAAGGGCTGGGGCGAATAAGAGAGCGTGAAAATCTCATCTTTAAGCTCGGCGTAAAATGCCTCTGAGCAGAGATCATCTATGCTAAGTCCGTCAAGCCATAAGGCTGTGTGCTTGAGCCTTTTTAATGCGTACTCAAATGAGCTTTTTGTAAAAATATCCTCTAAATTTAGATCAAACATAGGCTATCCTTTTTAGCTTTTTAGTGCTTGACGCAAAAGCTAGCCAGGCTGCTTATGAAAGGCTAGATCTGCATCACATCTATCTTGCCTAGTCCAAAAACGGTGCTTTTGCCAACGCCTGTGATAGTGGCTAGCTGTAAAAGCCCTGCTGAGCGCTCATCAAGGCCATAAACTCGCATCTTGCCTATAACGCCACCAAATTGCATCTTGGTGTGCTGGCGGTTTGAGTAGCGCTCAAGGTCGTAAAAGCTAAGCTCTTGCTCGAAACGCTCAAATTTAACTTCAAATTTATCCATCTGTGTGCCTGAAATGCCATCAAATCGCATGGCGATCTGGCGGATAAATAACCTAAAATCTATCTCACTTTTAACAAGGGTGTTCTTTTGTTTTATGCGAAGTGGGGTTTGAAGGCGGATCTCGTAGTCGCCTGCGGTGAAATTTGGCGTGAAATTTAGAGTTTCTGGCTCGGAGTTTAGTAAAAATTTAGTTTCAACCATTTTGCCATTTAGTGCGAAGTGGCTGAGCTTAAATTTATCTCTACTTGCGCCAAGGCCGATCTCTTGCATATTTTTAACAGCGATAGCTACATAAGGCAGGTAGCTAACGGCATGCTCGAAAAGTAGAATTTTAAAGTCAAAGCTCGTTTGATCAAGCTCGATATCTAGCCTAAAATTTGGCGTATCGGAGATGTTTTCAAAAAATTCATCATAAATACAGCTACCAGAAATGTCGCATGTGCCACACTCTTGGCTGATATAAGGGCAGCTGGCGAACCTTAGTGCGTGTCCGAAGGTGCCTCTGATGGTAGAGCCTATAAATGGGTAGGTGGGCTTTAAATTTATGCCGCAAACGGCTAACTCTAAATACTTTAGCATGGTTGCCTTTGAGAGATTTAGGGAAATTATACTACGAAAGATGATTTTATCTCTTAAGTATTGTTATAAATTTTCCCAACCGCCCAAACCCCCACAAAATCTAAATTTGCAAAATTTCCAGTCATAAATATGTCACAATTGTACCGAAGTACAATAGCTATGTTTTATCAAAAACGCTAAATTCACGAAAAAATTTAAAAAGGGAGACACATGTCAAAGGAAATAGGTGTAGTAAAAAATGTAACGCAAGGAAGCGTAAAAGCTGTAAGCCTAACAGGCGAAAGCAGAGAATTAAAAGTAGGTGACATAGTATATCAAGGTGAAAAGATAGTCACTGAAACAACTGACGCAAAAGTAGTAATAGCAAAAGCAGATGGAAAAGAGATAAGCCTAATAGGCAAAGACTCAATAAATTTAGACCAAAGCGTTAGTGAAAATTCTCAAACAACAGCTGACATAACTTCGCTTCAAAAATCAATCTTAAGTGGTGAAGGTTTAGCTGGCTTAGAAGAGACTGCAGCTGGTGGAAATCAAGCTGGTGGAAACGCTGGCGGTGACGGAGTAAGTCTTGGTGCTGCTAGCTTTGCACAAGGTGGTCACTACTCAAATATAAGTGCGAATTTTAATAATCTTTCATCTCAAACAAGCACAAATGCCCCAGCTGTTTCAAACGTGCGTGGCGGCGCATCTGCTGAGCCATCTGATGGTTTCGTGGCAAGCGCAGCAGCTTCTAGTCAGCCTGCGGTAACTCCTGCTAGAGCTTATATCACAGTAGATAGTGGTTCGACTCATAGTAACGAGGTCGCAGAGGGCGATAGAAGCTATCCTTATATGCAATATAACTTCCATATAGAAAATGCTCCAGCAGGCGCACTCACTACTAATCTAAAGATCGATCTTGGCGGCCAAGCTACTAAGGGTGATGACTATGAGCATCCTGAATACTCAATGGACGGAGGCAATACATGGACGGCTGTTGATCCTGATATGGTGCTTAAAAACGTAGTTGTACAAGACGGCGTTATCAAATTTAGAATGAAGGTCATCGACGACTATGGCCAACATGCTGGCAACCAAAATGAGGGCACAAAAATGAGCGACGAGGGCGCACAAATCCATGCTAATATTACAGAATTTGGTAAATATAGCGAAGAGGCTACTATCTCTATAAGCTCAGATAATGGCCTTATAAGCTCAGACTCTGCATCTAGCAAAATAGTAGACAATGATGACTTTGTTAAATTTGCTGGCGATGTAGATGCTGAGGGCAAGGAGCTTAATACTGGCATTGGCGACGATACTATCCATGCTAAAGAGGGCGATGTTAAAAACATTAATATCAAAATGGGTGATGGCGATGATCAGGCTATTTTTGAAAACCATACGATCATGAATGCTACGATCGATGGCGGAAACGGAAGCGATATCATCGATCTAATAAGCAATGATAAGACGATCAATACAACTGTTTTAGGTGGAAATGGCGACGATGTAATAAAATTTACCACCAAAAACGGAGTATCAACTGGCAACGTTTTTGATGGTGGAGACGGCGTAGATACTTTGGTTGTTGGTAGCAGAGATACATTTACAGATACGACTAATACTTATAAAAACTTTGAAAAAGTAGACGTTACAGATCTTGTAGAGAGTGACTATTTTGAAATCTCGAATAAATCTCAACTAGCTGAGATTATAGATAGATTTACAAATAATGGCACGCATGAGCTTACTCTTGTAACACAAAAACAAAAATCGAATATTCCTGGTGATATGTATAATGGCGGTATGCACTTTTATAGTGTGGTTAACGAGGAACATTATAATAAACATGGTGGAGTTGCTCCTGGTATCACTAAAGAAGAATCCAATGATGGCTTTTATAAATTGAGTTTTGAACATAATGGTAATAACTATATATTAAATGTTCAAGATGAGATAGTTTATTCATTTGCTGTCACTTCTTACCTTTAATTTTTATTCTGCCACTTCGGTGGCAGTTTTATTTTTATATTTCTAAATTTCCCCAACCGCTCCAATCCCCAAAAATTCTAAATTCACAAAATTTCCAGTCATAAATATGTCACAATTGTACCGAAGTACAATAGCTATGTT
>NZ_CALACG010000157.1 GCF_937890585.1 uncultured Campylobacter sp. | reverse complement strand
CTTTTTTAGCAAGATCACTGCACTCTAATGCGTGTAAATTTACAAAAAGAAAACTGCTAAAAAAGAGAAAAAAAGCTACTTTTTTCATCAAAGCTCCTTAAAATTTCGCGATATTGTAACAAATTTATATACTAAACTCGCTTATTTCATTAAAATTTAGGTATTTATAAATTTGATCTTTGTTTAAACTAAGGCTATCTTTTACTATCTTTTTATACTCACTAACGCTTGGCAAACGCCCTAGTAGCGCGCATACAGCAGCTAGCTCAGCACTTCCTAGATAGACCTTTGCGCCCATGCCCATTCTGTTGTCAAAATTTCTAGTCGAGGTAGAAAAAACAACGGCATTGTCATTAACCCTTGCTTGATTACCCATGCAAAGCGAGCAGCCTGGCACCTCTGTCCTAGCATTTAGCCTCTTAAATATCTCATAAACGCCCTCATCTTCAAGCGTCTTTTTATCCATCTTTGTTGGCGGTGCGATCCAAAGCCTAGTAGTAAGCTTCCTCTCACGCTCTAAAATTCTAGCAAGCGCCCTGTAATGGCCGATATTTGTCATACAGCTACCCACAAAGACCTCGTCGATATCGTGCGCTCTTTTGCTATCGGCTAAAATTTCACTTAGCGTCGCCACGTCGTCTGGGTCGTTTGGACAGGCGAGGATCGGCTCATCTATCTGCGATAAATCAATCTCTAAAATTTCAGCATATCTTGCGTCCTTGTCGGCTCTTAAAAGAGTTGGCTTTTCTAGCCATTTTTGCATCTTCTCTTTTCGTCTAGCAAGCGTTTCATGGCTCTCGTATCCTGCTTTTATCATCGCTTCAATTAACGCAACGTTTGAGCGAACGTACTCCGCGATGCTTTCAACGCTTAAATTTACCACGCAAGCAGCCGCCGAACGCTCAGCCGAAGCGTCACTTAGCTCAAATGCCTGCTCCACTTTTAGGCTCTCTAACCCCTCGATCTCTAAAATTTTACCCGCAAAAATATTCTTTTTATCTTTCTTCTCAACGCTTAAAAGCCCTTTTTTGATCGCAAAATAAGGTATCGCATTGACTAGATCTCTAAGCGTCACGCCCTCTTTTAGCTCGCCTTTAAATTTGATCAAAACTGACTCTGGCATATTTAGTGGCATCATCCCAAGCACCGCCGCAAAGGCCACTAGGCCACTGCCTGCTGGGAAGCTAATGCCGATAGGAAATCTCGTGTGACTATCGCCGCCAGTGCCCACCGTGTCAGGCAAGACCATGCGGTTTAGCCACGAGTGGATGACGCCATCACCTGGTTTTAGGCTCACGCCGCCACGTAAATTTATAAATTTTGGCAAGCTCTCGTGCATTACAAGGTCGCTTGGCTTTGGATAAGCAGCCGTGTGGCAAAAGCTTTGCAAGACAAAATCCGCCCCAAAACCAAGGCTAGCAAGCTCTTTTATCTCATCTCTAGTCATGGGCCCTGTGGTATCTTGCGAGCCAACGGTTAAAATTTCAGGCTCCACGTAGGCCCCAGCTCTCACGCCGTCCACGCCACAAGCCTTACCGACCATCTTTTGAGCAAGCGTATAGCCACCGCCTAGCTCTTTTGGCTGCTCTGGCTTTATGAAAATTTGCTCCTCGCCAAGCCCCAAGGCCTCTCTAGCCTTTTTGGTGACCTGCCTACCTATCATCAAAGGTATCCTGCCACCTGCTCTCATCTCGTCGCTTAGGGTGTTTGGGCTTAGTTTAAAATTTGCCACGAGCTTTTTTTCATTGCCTGCAATCTTGTAAATTTCGCCTTTAAATGGCCAAATTTCTATCTCATCACCCATTTCTAGCTCATTTACGTTTGCAACTATCGGTAGTGCACCGCTATCTTCGGCGGTGTTAAAAAATATCGGAGCTATGGTCGTGCCGATCACGATGCCACCAGTTTTTTTGTTTGGCACGCCCTCTATCTCATCACCAAGGTGCCACTGGATAGAGTTTATGCCGCTCTTTCTGCTACTGCCAGTGCCGACCACATCGCCAACATACGCCACGCTCTTACCGCGACTTTTTAGCTCTTTTAGGATTTCTAAGCCCTCAGGCATCTTTTTAACCAGCATCGCCTTTGCGTGAAGCGGTATATCAGCCCTTGTATAGGCCTCACTAGCTGGGCTTAGATCATCTGTATTTGTCTCGCCAGGCACCTTAAAAACCACTGCCTTTATGCACTCATCAAGTGGCTTTTTGTGCACAAACCACTCGGCATTCGCCCAAGAAGCAAGCACCTCTTTTGCAAATTTATTGCTACTTGCTAGTTTTGCGATCTCGTCAAAATGCTCATGCACCAAAATGATATTTTTTAGCTCATTTGCCGCGGCTTGTGCGATAACATCATCACTATTTTTTAGCGCTCGCACCAAAATTTCTACATTATATCCGCCAAGCATCTTGCCTAAAATTTTAATGGCACGAACCGCGTCAAGTCCGTCTATCTTAAGCCCTTCTATCACCTCGCCAAGAAATTCTGCCTTTATCTTTGCCGCGTCATCAACACCAGGATTTACACGATTTGTAAGCAAATTTATAAGAAATTTTAGCTCATTTTGCGCCTTTTCATCGCCACTAGAGTTGCCAGCAAGTCTCATTAGCTCGCAAATTTCGCTTGTTTGCTTGGCGTTTAGCGCAAGCGGTGGCACGCCCTCTTTTTCTCGCTCACTCACGTGTTTTTCGTAGTCGGTAAAAAAGCTCATAAATTTCCTTTGTGATTTTGCTCATTTTTAGCTCAAAATCGCTGATTTTGCTTGCATTTTATCAAAAAGCAAAACAATCTAAAGTAAAATTTGCCCAAAATTTCAAATTTCAAGGAGTAAATGTGTCAAAAGCCTACCTAAAATCGCCCATTGGAATTTTAGAGATCGTTGCTAGTGAAAATGGAATTTGCGAGATAAATTTTGTAGATAAATTTGAAAAAGTTGCGGTAAAAGATGAAAATTTAAAGCTTTGTTTAGATGAACTGGAGGCCTATTTTAAGGGCGAGCTTAAAAAATTTAGCGTAAGGCTTGATGTAAAAACAACCAAATTTAGAGCTAAAATTTATGATGTTTTACAAAAAGTGCCATACGGCGAGACGACCACATACGCAGCTCTTGCACTTGCCGCAGGTCACAAAAACGCTTACCGCGCAGCAGGTTCAGCAAATGCCAAAAACCCACTGCCTATCATCGTCCCTTGCCACAGAGTGCTCTCTCACAGCGGCCTTGGTGGCTACTCAGGCGGCGAGGGCTTGCCAACTAAAATTTGGCTTTTAGAGCACGAAGCAAAGAATAAGTAGCTAAAAAATTTCAAATTTAACC
>NZ_CALACG010000156.1 GCF_937890585.1 uncultured Campylobacter sp. | reverse complement strand
CTTATTGATAGCGCTGCACTGCTTGGCGAAAATATTATAATTTGCGAGTAAATCAAGTAAAATTCATCTCTTTTTAGATAAAATCAAGCCAAATTTCAACTATAAGGTAAAAAATGGCAAAAGAAAAAGATAGTGACAAAAAGATAGCTATCCCAGAGAGCGAAGCGGACAAGAAAAAGGCGCTTGAGCTTGCGCTAAAGCAGATAGATAAAGCTTTTGGCAAAGGCACGCTTTTAAGACTTGGCGACAAAGAGGTTGAGGCTATCGAGTCGATACCGACTGGCTCGCTAGGGCTTGATCTGGCTCTTGGCATAGGCGGCGTCCCAAAAGGCAGGATCATCGAGATCTACGGACCAGAGAGCTCTGGTAAGACTACGCTCACACTTCACATCATCGCTGAAGCGCAAAAAGCTGGCGGAATTTGTGCATTTGTCGATGCAGAGCACGCACTAGACGTAAAATACGCTTCAAATTTAGGCGTAAATACCGACAATCTTTATGTCTCTCAGCCAGACTTTGGCGAGCAGGCACTTGAGATCGTTGAGACACTTGCAAGAAGCGGTGCGATCGATCTTATCGTAGTTGATAGTGTCGCAGCTCTTACTCCAAAGAGCGAGATAGACGGCGATATGGGCGATCAGCACGTTGGCCTGCAAGCAAGACTAATGAGTCAGGCACTTAGAAAGCTAACTGGAATTTTAAGTAAGATGAAGACGACTGTTATCTTCATCAACCAAATTCGTATGAAGATCGGTATGATGGGATATGGCACGCCAGAGACTACAACTGGCGGTAATGCGCTTAAATTTTACTCATCTGTAAGGATCGATGTAAGAAAGATAGCCACACTTAAACAAAACGACGAGCCTATCGGCAACCGCACAAAAGCAAAAGTCGTTAAAAATAAGGTCGCACCTCCATTTAAAGTGGCTGAATTTGACATCATGTTTGGCGAGGGTGTGAGTAAAGAGGGCGAGATCATCGACTATGGTGTAAAACTCGACATCATCGACAAATCAGGTGCGTGGTTTAGCTACAAGGCCGAAAAACTAGGTCAAGGTAGAGAAAACGCCAAAGCCTACCTAAAAGAGCACCCAGAAATTTCTGACGAGATAGTAGCGGCGATAAAAGGCTCAATGGGGATAGATCACCTAATAAGCAGCGGCGCAAAAGACGAAGACGACGACACAAACGAAGCAGGAGATGAATAATGGTATTTATTGAAGATGTAGAAGCTCACGAGGTTTTAGACAGCAGAGGCAACCCAACAGTTCGTGCGACAGTTAGACTAAGCGACGGCACCGAGGCAAGCGCGATCGTACCAAGCGGCGCAAGCACTGGCAAGCGTGAGGCACTCGAACTTCGTGACAAAGACGAGAGATATGCTGGTAAGGGCGTTCTAAAGGCTGTTTCAAACGTAAATGAAAAGATCGCTGAAGCTATCATAGGCCTTGATGCCTACAACCAAAAAGCAGTCGATGCGGAGATGCTTGAGCTTGATGGCACGCACAACTACTCAAATTTAGGCGCAAACGCGGTCCTTGGCGTATCTATGGCGGTAGCTCGCGCAGCTGCAAAGAGCCTAAATATCCCACTATATCGCTACCTTGGCGGTGCAAACGCTAGTATCTTGCCAGTGCCGATGTTTAACATCATAAATGGCGGCGCACACGCAAATAATAGCGTTGATTTTCAGGAATTTATGATCATGCCATTTGGCTTTAGCACATTTAGCGAGGCGCTAAGAGCTGCAACTGAAATTTATCACAAGCTAAAATCTATCCTAAACGCAGCTGGCCACAGCACGGCTGTCGGCGACGAGGGCGGCTTTGCTCCAAATTTAAAAGACAACGAAGAGCCACTAAAGCTTATCTCACAAGCCGTAAAAGAGGCTGGATATGAGCTAGGCAGCCAGATAAAGCTAGCCCTTGACGTCGCTTCAAGTGAGCTTTATAAAGACAGCAAATACGAGCTTGAAGGCAAGAAATTTAGCAGCGACGAGCTCATTAGCTACTATGAAAAACTTTGCGAAAAATATCCGATATTCTCTATCGAAGATGGCCTTAGCGAGGACGACTGGAGTGGCTGGGCTGAGCTTACAAAAAGGCTTGGCAGCAAGGTGCAGCTAGTTGGCGACGACCTCTTTGTTACAAATGAGAAAATTTTACGCGAAGGCATCGAGAAAAACATAGCAAATGCGATCCTTATCAAGCCAAATCAAATAGGCTCAGTCACGCAAACTATGCAAACTGTCCGCCTTGCTCAAAGAAACGGCTACCGCTGCATCATGAGCCACAGAAGCGGCGAGAGTGAAGATGCGTTTATCGCTGACTTCGCAGTCGCTCTAAACACTGGCGAGATAAAGACAGGTGCTACCTCAAGAAGCGAGCGCAACGCAAAATACAACCGCTTGCTTGAGATCGAGCTTGAGGCGGGCGAGTTTTTAGGGGATAGTATTTGAGCGAAATTTTAGATGAATATGGCAAAGAAGATGGCATATTTCATAAAATCATAAAATTTGTTCGGCCAACATTACGCTACGTCATAGCCACCATTTGCGTGGCTATGTTTGCCTTTTACGTGGGCAACATGATGTTTGGCAAACGCTCACTTGACGTGATGCTAAGCCTTCAGAGTAAAAAAGAGAGGCTTAGTGAAGATGTGGAAATTTTAAAAAAGATGAATGCACGTCTGCAAAAAGATTATTTTGAACTACAAGGCCTTGAGCCAGACTCTAATAAAAAGTAGGAACGATGAAGAAAATTTGGTTAGTTTTATCTATCTTGACTGCGAGCTTATGCGCCAGAGAAAACCCATTTATGCCTATTAGCGAGCTAAACACAAGCGTTATGACGACAAACGTCGTAGAAAAATATGACAGCTTCAACTCGCTCTCGTTTAAATTTCCAAGCGATGCGATGCTTTTGCTTGATGTCACCATAAGATACAGAGCAAATGACGGCAGCATAAAAGAAAAAAGACTAACCGATATAAACAAAACTATCGACTGGAACGATGAATTTGCCATAAGCAAGATGAAAAATCCAGAAGCAGTCGCAGCTAAAAAACTAGATGTTTCTGTCACGATGGCAGAGGTACCAGCTCAAAAGGTTAGCACGCCAGTCATAATAGAAAAAAATGAGACTAAAATTTCAAACAAAGATAGAAATAAAAGCTCAGATGTGCCAACTCCAAACGTCGTGGTGATCGACCTTGGTACAAAAAAAGTAAAAGAGCCTGCTAAGCCTGAACAAAAGGTAGTCGAAGTAAAGATCGAGCCAGCCTCAAAGCCTGTTCAAGAGATAAAAAGTAGTGAAAAAGAGGTTAAATTCTTAGGATTTGTGAGCTTTTTAACACATGAAAAAGAGCTAAATATCATCACAAAAGCTAAAAATTTAAAGCACTTTGCCTACGAGAAAAACAAGATCGTGCTTGACTTTGCAAAACCTCCAAGAAGTTTTAAAACTAAAAATTTAAAGCTTGAAAACGAAATTTTTAAAAACGTAATAATTGGCTGGCATGACAAGTATTTCAGAGTGGTTTTAGAGCTTGATAAGATGCATAAATATAAGCTTGAAACCGCTGAAAATGGATATATGCTTAAGCTTTTATAGTTTTTGAGCTTTTTCATAGAATTTCAAATATAATACTTTTCAAAATAAAATTTTAAAGGTCGTTATTTTGAAATTCCCGCTTGACTGCAAAGATAGTTTTGAAAACTCATTTATATTTTGGCTCACAAGATATGTCAAATTTAAACTTAGCTCGCTTTCAAACAAGGAGCTAAGAGACCCAAAAGCGCTTGCAAGTGTAAATTTCGCCTTAAGCCGTGAGATAAAAAACATAGAGCAGCTTGATGGGCTGGTAAAAAGCGCAAGAAATGCAGGGCTAACTGGCATAAATACCTATTTTAACCCGCTTAAAAAGATATATGAGACGATGAAATTTTATGAGCTTAGCAGTCTAAAGCAGATCGACGAAGAGCTGCTAAGTGAAATTTTAGCCAGCACAACTGGCGGGCTAAGCGATGCGAGCAAGAAAAACTACAGAATTTCAGTGATAAATTTCTTTGCCTTTTTAGATAAACAAAACGAAGAGGACGGCAAGGCTCACGTTTTTGATATAAATTTAAAAAACTGGGGCGGCGTTAGTGGTAACAAAGGTCAAAAGTTGCCTGAGTTTATGGGCGAAGATGAGGTCAAGAAATTTCTTGAAGCGATCGAGGAGAGCGACTTTAAGCAAAACTCAAACCGCAACAAGCTCATCATAAAAACTATCATCTTTACTGGCATTCGTGTGAGCGAGGCACTAAATTTAAAGAGAAAAGATATCACAGAGGACGGCGATCTTTTTATCATTAGAATTCGTGGCAAAGGCAACAAATACCGCATCGTGATGATAAAGCGCCACCTTATAGAAGCGCACCTAAACGCAATCGCCATAAACTACATAAACAAAGAGGGCTATCTTTTTATAAATAAAAAAGGCACGAGGCTAACGCAGGCTTATGTTAGCCGTATCGTGGAGCAAATTTTATTTAAAGCAGGCATCAGAAAAGAGAAAAACGGCGCTCACATGCTGCGCCACACCTTTGCAACGATGCTTTATAAAAAGCAAAAAGACCTTGTGCTCGTGCAAGAAGCCCTTGGGCATGCAAGCTTAAATACCTCAAGAATTTACACGCACTTTGATAGTGACAAACTAAAACTTGCTGCCAAAGTGGCTGAAGATCTGGCGAATTAAATTTATCAAATTTAGCTCTAAGTTTATGACTAAAGAAGCCCTTGAAGACTTTTGCGATGTTATAGTAAAACCAGTAGCTGACGGCGGTGAGGGCAGCGTGGAGGCTATGGCTGATGCACTTGATGCTAAATTTATAGACACTATCGTTAAAAACCCGCTTGGCACTGAAATCTTAGCTAGATATGCTCTAAAATGAGATGTCTAGTGCTTCTGGTCTTACTCTTATAAATACTAATGAACGCAATCCTATGAAAACTAGCACATTTGGCTTTGGTCAGATGATAAAAGATGCCATTGGCAAGGGTGCAGCCTACGTCTATGCTCCACAAAAGGGCGCAAATGGTCGCATAGTAAAGCAACTTGATGATGGGCTAAAGCACTTTGCGGGGCTTGTAAAAGAGAGATGGCAAGCAAATTTGCTCTGCTCACCAAATTTATCAAACTAGCCTATCTTTCTTATCTTTGCAGGAAGTGCTTGTCTAGCGCAAGTACCAACCAGCCAGTCATTTAGGCTAAATTCGCCATTTCTTTTTGGATCAAGAAGTCCGAGCTTGTTATGATTGACCCCTTTTTCTAAATTTGCTATCCCAAAAGCTGGCTTTCCATCGACGATGTGCGTTCTTATACCAAACTCATCATGTCCAAATCCATGCTCTATGCTGATAACTCCGCTAGCAACGCCGTCCGTTACAAACGCCTCGCCAACTTGCGCTCCATAAGGCGTAGTCACTTTGACCTTATCGCCTGAGCGTATGCCCTGCTCGCTCGCTACATCTGGCGCTATCCTTACGAAGTTGCTAGGATGGACAGCTCTTAGCCTTGGGCTAACAAAGGTGTAGAAGTGCTGGATATTTGACTTTCTTGAGCTAACTGTGTATTTCCACTCAGAGCGTGGGAAAAATTTCTCAAGCGGCGTGCCGTCACTTGCTACTGGTAGCATTAGACTCGGTACTCCTGGCATATATTCGCCAGTTACTGAGTGTCTGTGTCCGCCAAGTGGCTCATAGTAGATCGAAGCTGGCGTAGGCGCTGGCACTTTTACGGTTGCTTTATCGCCCTTGTACGCGCTCTCGTAGCTATCATATCTACCGCCTTTTGCTAGCACGTGTGCTACTTTTGGCTTCTCTTCGTCTTTTAGATAAGGATCGAGTTTTGTCATCACTCTTGATATCTTACTAAGCTTTTTGTCCTCGTCGCTTATATCTTTCACGCCCTCGCCGTCAAAGGCTAAATTTGCTAGCGCAGCCGCGTAGTACTGCTCTTTTACGTCAAGGTCCATGAAATTTCCGTCTTTATCTTTAAAGGCATTTTTGCCAAAGCCTTTTAGTCCAAGTCTCTTTGCTACGGCTATATAAAACGCCTCAACGTCGATCACGCCGCCGTTTTTATCCTTTGCCTGCTTTGAGCTAACGGCTGGATAGCGCACGACCGAAGTTTTAGCGATCGTTCCCCAAAGAGAGTTTGGAAGTGCCCAGTTTTCTAAATTTACCCCGTCTGGCACGATGTAGTCAGCATAGGCGTTTGTCTCGTTCATAAAGGCGTCGATACCCACAAAAAGTGGTAAATTTTTACTATCTTTTAGTGCGTCTAAAACTGCTCTTTCAAGTCCTGCTTGGCCGTAAAGTACGTTTGTCATGTAGTTTATGAAAACTTTTACTTTGTATGGGTAGCCAGCCTTGTGACTCGTAAGCGTTTCGTTTACAAGTGGCATAGAGATAGGATACCATGGCTGAGTTGATGGATAGCCGCTGCCGCCAGCTGCTACTTTGCGCTTATACTCAGAGCTTGTTTCGTAGTATTTGCCTGATCTTGATAAATTTAGACCATTTGGCTTATAAGCGCCTTCAAAGTTCTCAAGATCATATCTGCCCTTTAAAAACTCGTGTGTGCCGGCACTTGCATTAACGTTGCCACCTTTATAGCCATAAGTGCCCATTAGCGTATTTAGACAAAGGATCGCAAAAGTAGTCATACCAGCTTGCGTATGCATCATACCGCCATGCACGTTTGTGCTCACCTGTCTGCCATTTTTGGTGAAATTCTCGCAAAGCCAGATGATATCTTCAACGCTAACACCACAAATTTTTGAGTACTCATCTAGGCTGTACTTATAAGCTGACTCTTTTAAAAGCTGCATTGAGCTTTTAACCTCGACTTTTTTGCCGTCTACTAAAATTTGACCTTTGTAGTAGAGTTTGGCTGGTTCATTTACCTTGTAGCTTTGTATCTTGCCATCTCGCGAGCAGACCTGCCACTCGTTATTGATAAGTGCAAATTTGCCGTAGTCTTTGTGACCTTTTTCGGTGATGACTAGATGCGTGGCGTTACACCAGTGTATCTCGCCTGCTAGCTTTGCTTGGTCTAAATTTGGCTGGATAAGGTAGTTTGTGGCGTATTTTTCATTTTCTATGATCCAGCGTATCATCGCCATGGCTAGAGCTGAGTCGGTGCCTGGCTTTATCGCTATCCAGCGGCCTTTGTCTGAAGAGGCGTATTTTACAGCATTTGTAACGCTTGGGTCGACCACTGCGTAGCTAAAGTCATCTCTAGTGCCTCTTGCGTAAGAGAGCATTTTTGCCTGTTTTTGGAAAGGGTTGCCACCATTTGACGGCGAAGTGCCCCAGTAGATAACAAATTTAGAGTTTTCATAGTCTGGTTTTGTGTGTGCAAAGCCCTTTGCGTTATGCGTGATCTTACCACCGACCCTAAAGCCGCCACCGCAAATTCCGCCGTGTGAGTAGTGATTTATAGTGCCAAATGACTTTTTGACAAAGCGATCAACAATATCAGAGCGTCCGTCATATAGGTAAAAGCTTAAAAATTGATTGCGCTTGGTGCCGTACTCTGGGTTTTCGCTGTCGATTAACTCGTCGCTATATATCGCTCTTAGTCCGTCCACGTGCCCCTCGCCAAAGAGATCTCCGCCCTCTACTACCTCTTCTACTAGCTGCTCAAAGCTTATGCTCTTCCACTTGCCCTCGCCTCTTTTGCCAACTCTTTTTAGCGGAGTTAGTATCCTTGCTGGTGAGTCTATCATCTCAGGCAAGATCGCCCCTCTAGCGCAAACTGTGGCTCGCTTTTCATCTTCGCCGCTTAGTGTTGTGGCAAGCAAAGCATCGTTTATCGATGTGTCAAAATTTGCCCAGTGTACGTTTGATAGTGGGTGGTATGGGTTGCCGCTACATCTTAAAACTTTGTCGTTTTTATCATCTACGTGAAGTCTTATGCCACACTTTGTCGTACAGCCGTGACACATTGAAAAGACAACGCTATGTCCGTCGTTAAGTGAAATTTTGCCATCTTTTACGCTAAATTCAGGCTCTAGTGAGTTTGACTGCGGTTTGTAGTCGTCTTTTTCGCCGTCTGCTAGCACAGCGCTTGCGGTTAGTGTTGAGAGTACGGCTGATCTTTTTAAAAATTCTCTTCTTTGCATTGCTTATTTCCTTTACTGTGCTATCTCTTCGCTCCAGCTGATAACCTTTTTATATCCGTTTTCAAGCTCGAGTTTCTTGTCGTTTTTAGCCAAAATTTCGCTGACGCCGTGGTAGAACACCTGTGGATTTGTATTTTTAGGGCTATCTATAACCATAGTCTCGTGTGTGGCTAGAAATTTTCTGATATTTGAGTTAGGATCGTTAAGATCGCCTATTATACGGCTACCGCCCACACAGCTCTCTACGCACGCTGGCTGAAGCCCCACTCTTAGTCTGTGGTCGCAGAAGGTGCATTTATCGGCCTTGTAGGTATGCAAGCTAAGATATCTTGCATGATATGGACAGGCCTCCACGCAAAGCGCACAGCCTATGCACTCTTTTGTGTCGATCTTTACGATGCCGTTGTTTCTTTGGTAGCTTGCGCCAGTTGGGCAAACGTCGATACAGGCTGGCTTGTTGCAGTGGTTGCAAAGTCTTGGAAGTGACGCAATAACCGCCATTTTACCGCTTTTATCTTTTGCCTCGTACTCAGAAACGATGGTCCTAAAAGCACCTGGCTGAACGTCGTTTTCCAACATACAACTCATAGTACATGACTGACAGCCAACACATCTTGTTAGATCTATCGCCATGCCGTAGCGAACGCCACTACCGCCAAAGTCCTTTGGTGCTGCCTTTAGCGCAGTCGTAGCGAAAAACAGTCCTGCAGCTGTGATGAAGCTGCGACGAGAGTTTAGGGTCTGTTGCATAAGAAATTCTCCTTTCTTTTTAGAAGTTTTTCTTATTTTAACATAGTAAATTTTTTTTATAAAGTTTATTTTATCTTTTTGCAAAATGTATTAAATTTTGAGAATTTTTGTAGCACTTTGTGAGTAAAATTTGAAGTTAAATTTAGAGAGAAAAAGATAGAAATTTAGCTTCTATCTTTTTTAAATTTATGCTTTATGATTTAGCATATAAAGGCGGATGACTTGCTCGGCGGTCATCTTTAAATTTCTAATGGCATTATCTTTTCGCATAGCTTCTTCAAGGCTCATTGGCTCATTTAGTATGCAAAAATACGCATCGATGCCGTGCTTATGGCAGTCTTTGGCGCACCTTTGCACGCTTCCAGCAAGCGCGATGACTGGCTTATGATGCCTCTTAGCTAGCTTTGCCACGCCTGTTGGGGTCTTGCCCATGGTGCTTTGAAAGTCCATGCGGCCCTCACCAGTGATGACAAGATCAGCCTTTTTGATCTCATCTTCAAGTGCTATTGTCTGCGTGATGATCTCGATGCCAGGCTTAAGCTTCGCGCCCAAAAATGCCACAAAGGCAAAGCCAAGTCCGCCAGCTGCTCCAGCGCCCTTTTGCGTGTGAAATTTAGTGCCATTTTTCTCTTTTACAAGGCTTGCAAAGTGCTTTAGCCCATCATCAAGTTGCTTTACCATGCGGCCATTTGCGCCCTTTTGTGGGGCATAGACGTAGGCTGCGCCCTTTTGACCGTATAGTGGATTATCCACATCACAGGCGATTAAAAATTCGCACTCTTTTAGCTCTTTTAGCGCCTCATCGTCTGAAAAGTCGCAAATTTGAGCTATATCCTCGCCTTTGCCCTCAAGCAAAGCGCCATTTTTATCATAAAATTTAAATCCAAGAGCGCTTAGCATACCTGTGCCAGCGTCATTTGTCGCACTTCCGCCGATGCCTATGATAAATTTCCTAGCACCTTTGCTAATGGCATCTTTTATCATCTGACCAAAGCCAAATGTGCTAGTTTTCATAGGATTTCTCTCATCAGGATTTATAAGAGTAAGTCCTGAAGCGCTTGACATCTCAAGTATGGCAAGGTCGTCTTTTAGGGCATATCTAGCTAAAATTTCAGTGCCAAGCGGATTTTTTACGATGGTATCTATAAATTTCGCATCAAGCGCGTCAGCCATAGCCTCCACGCTGCCCTCACCGCCGTCAGCTACTGGCTTTACGATGACATCACAAAAGTCTTCAAGGGCTTCTTTAACAGCAAGGCCCGCCTCAAGCGAGCTTAGCGAGCCTTTTAATGAATCTATCGCAACCAAAATTCTCATAAAAGCACCAAAGATAGGACGTAAACGCTGATCATACCAACAACGCCCATGATAAATGTCATCGCTGTTTGAGTGCGGTAGCCTTGATCTGCAGTCATCTTACTAAAGTTTGTAACGACCCAGAAGTAGCTGTCGTTTGCGTGAGATACGCACATCGCACCTGATGCTATCGCCATGACACAAAGTGCGGCTGAAATTTCGCTCGTAAAGCCAAGTGTATGCATGAGCGAGTTGTCAGCGCTAAATGCGCCCATGATAGAGGCTGTCGTGATGATAGCCACAGTCGAGCTTCCTTGAGCGGTTTTTAGCACGGCCGAGATGATGAATGGGAAGAAAATTCCTATCGCTTTTATAGTTGAGGCATTTTCTTTTATGAAATTTACGAAGCCAGCCTCAGTGATGACATTGCCTAAAACGCCGCCAGCTGCGGTGATAAAGAGTATCGGACCAGCGATCTTTAATGATTCGTTTGTGATGTGGTCAAATTCTTTCATTTTTTTAGTTTCAGCTAGTAAAAATACGCAGAAGATCACGCCGATAGCAAGTGCAATGATAGGGTTACCTAAGAATAAAAATATCTTTGGCAAGAGCGCAGCCTTATCAAGCATGCCTTGCTTTGCCAAAACATCAACCACAGAGCCAACCGCCATGAAAATGATAGGCATGATGATAGGAGCAAGGCTTAAAAATCCGCTAGGCAATTTGCCAAATTTCTTTAAAAGCTCATCGTAGCTAGCTGTGATAGTAGCGTCAGCCTCTTTGTCGCTGATAGTTACGCTTTTAGCGATGCTTTTTGAAAAGAAATATACAGCTACCAAAACAGGCACTGAAGCAACCGTGCCCATGATGATGACAAGGAGTAAATTTCCGCCAAGGCCAAGTGTACCAGCAGCAGCTATCGGACCAGGAGTTGGCGGGATGAAGACGTGAGATGCGTATAGACCGCCACTTAGAGCGACTGACATAGCAACTGGACTTGCTGCGATCTTTTTATAAAGCGCCTCGCGGATAGAGTTTAAAACGACAAAACCGCTATCGCAAAATACTGGTATGCCGACAACCCAGCCCATTATAAGCATAGCAAGCTCAGGGCGTCTTTGTCCAACTAGCTTTACAACCATATCCGCTAGCTTTAGCGCGGCCCCTGTTTTTTCAAGCACTGTGCCGATGATCGTTCCAAAGATGATGACGATGCCGATACTCTTAAACGTGCCGCTAAAGCCAACGCCTATCATCGCTGGGATCTTGGAAAGATCAATACCTGCGACGATCGCAAGCACCAAAGAAATGCTCATAAGTGCCAAAAATGGATGCACCTTGAGCTTTGAGATCATGACGATCATAAGGATGATTGCTATAACAAAACATACAATCAAAGCCATTCCGCTCATGAAAGCTCCTTTTGTTGTGAGATTATTGATGAGGATTTTAGCAAATTTTGCTTATATTTTTTCTGATTTTTTAAGTTTTTTGATTAGTTAAATTTATTTGACAAATTTGGGCAAATTTATGAAT
>NZ_CALACG010000155.1 GCF_937890585.1 uncultured Campylobacter sp. | reverse complement strand
GACCCCAAAAATTAAAATTTATATGTGTAGCCTAGGTAAGCGCCGATATCTGTTGTTTTAAGATCAACATAATCCGATGAAGAATACCAAGACTTATCAGCTTTTAAGCCAAATTCAAGTGCATTATTTTTATCAAAACTATACTCACCACCTAGTTTAGCACCAAATAGCCAGCCAGACTTTGTAACATCATATATTAGTCTGCCCGCATTTGTATTAGCAGTAGCATCAAAATTAATCACTGAAAGACCAGTATAAAGACCAGCAACTAGCTTAAAGTTGTCAGCTATGGTTGGTGTGTAGTCACCACCTATTACGAATTTATGATTTGTCCATTTTGCATCAACTATACCATCATAGCTATCTTTAGCTTTAGCATGGTAGAAATATCCACCATATACTCTAGCTGTATCAAAATCATAACCACCTTTTATGCCTATGTTTGGTCTATTATCTTTTATGCTACCACCGCTAGTTAGCTTTGAGCTAAAATCATAGCCACCCTCAACTCCAGCAAATCCACCTTCAGCCAACGCAAATGAGCTAGCAAGTGAAAGTGCTAAAACACCTTTTAAAACACAATTTTTCATGTTAATCCTTTCAATAGTAATTGCATTACAATTTTATGTATCATATACTTTATTTTTACTTAAATGCTTTTCACAAATTTATCATTTTACATGATTAGCCAGGCTTGCCTTGATAAAGCCTAGTATTACAGGGTTTGGTCTAGTTAAGCGGCTAGTAAATTCAGGGTGACACTGCACACCTACAAACCACGGATGGCCTTTTAGCTCGATCGCCTCTACTAGTCCGTCGCTTTCGCCACTTACTATAAGGCCAGCCTTTTCAAAGACCTCTTTATATTTTGGATTTGCCTCGTAGCGGTGGCGGTGGCGCTCTTTTACGCTCTTTGCGTTGCCATAAATTTCAGCCAAAAGCGTCTTTGGCTTGATGTCGCAGTTGTAAGCACCAAGTCTCATCGTGCCGCCAAGTGGGCTTGTGTGCGTTCTTATCTGCTTTTTGCCGTGGGCGTCAATGAAGCTATCTATTAGATATATGATAGGATTTTTGCACTCTTTATTAAACTCCATAGAATTTGCATCTTCTAAGCCCAAAACATCCCTTGCAAACTCGATCATCGCTAGCTGCATACCAAGGCAAATTCCAAGATATGGGATCTTGTTTTCACGAGCAAATTTTATGGCCTGCATCTTGCCTAAAACGCCTCTTTCGCCAAAGCCGCCAGCTACCAAGATGCCATCCACATCTTTTAAAAGCTCATTTACATTGCTCTCTTCTATCTTTTCGCTATCTATCCAGCGTAAATTTACTCTAGCGTCTAAATTTGCTCCAGCATGGATGATGCCCTCGGTTAGGCTCTTATAGCTCTCTTTTAGATCGATATATTTGCCTACAAAGGCGATTGTTGTTTCGTTTGTTGGAGCGATGATCCTTTTTACTAGGCTATCCCAGTTTGCCATGTCTGGTTTTAGCTCGCCAAAGCCTAAATTTTCAGCGATCGGCACTAGGATGTCTTGCTTTAAAAATGAAAGTGGAATTTGATAGATACTTGCGCTATCTAAGCTCTCTATGACGCAGTTTTTCTCTACACCACAGCTTGCTGCGATCTTATCTTTTAGCTCGCGGTTTAGTGGCATTTCAGATCTGCATATGATGATATCTGGGCTTATGCCGATACGTCTTAGCTCGCCTACGCTATGCTGAGTTGGCTTTGTCTTTAGCTCGCCAGCTACTTTTATAAACGGCACGAGTGTTAGGTGTATATTTAGCGCTCTTTTTTTACCAACTTCTACCCTTAAGGCTCTTATCGCCTCTAAAAATGGCAAGCCCTCGATGTCGCCAACGGTTCCGCCTATCTCAACGATGAGCACATCTTTGCCCTCGCCTGCTTTTTTGATACGATCAACTATCTCGCCAACGATGTGAGGGATCACCTGTATAGTCTTTCCAAGGTAGTCGCCACGTCGTTCTTTTTCGATGACCGAGCTATAAACTCTGCCTGTTGTGAAGTTATTGTCCTGACTTAGGCTCTCATCTAAAAATCTCTCATAGTGACCAAGGTCTAGGTCTGTTTCAGCGCCATCGTCTGTGACGAAGACTTCGCCGTGTTCTAGCGGGCTCATCGTGCCAGGATCTACGTTGATATATGGGTCAGCTTTTAAAACACTCACCTTTAAGCCAGAATTTTTAAGTAATGTCGCGATAGACGCAGCTGCGATGCCTTTTCCAAGTGAGCTTAAAACGCCACCTGTGATAAAAATATACTTCGTCTCTTTTGCCATCAAATTTTCCTTAACTTTAGTTATTTTTTAATCTGCCGATTATACCCCTTAAATATTTAGTAAGGCATTAATCGTGCAATTTTTAAAAATTATTCTTTAAGTTTTTTTGTTATAGACTTCAACATCATGATTAAAAAATATTTAAAAACTTCATCTCTTTATATAAAGATTATATATTTTCAAGACATATGCCATCTTAATATACAAGAGAGTTTTTAAAAGATAATAAAAATTAGCCGTTATGATAGAGGATAAAAGGCTTTTCTAAAATTTGATTACTATATGTAATTAATATTGCTTCTAGTGGCAACAAATCTATGAAGTAAAATTTAGAGCCACCAAAGCTTGTGTGCTATATAACTAAAGTTAGTTACGCAAGTATTTAGCGTTGTTTTTAAGCAATAGTAAAAGTTTAAAGGATATGCGGTAAGATTATCCGAACAGGATCTAACAAATATGATTTGTTTTATCTGCCTTTTATAGTAATTAGCAGTAAAATCTATCAGCTATTAGAAACAAGAGGCAAGTAATGAGTTAGGAAAGTAATGAAAGATATTAACTTTTTAAATCTCAAATGTGACAATAGCACAGCAAAAAAACAAAAGGTTCGTAGTAAAGAGCAAATTTATACAATTAGGCTCTTACCACATGCTATCGACGAAGGAACAAACTATGCTTTTGATAGGTCGATAAAAAGACATAAGTTGCCAAATGGTAGCGAAGTTGTTTGCAGTGGCCTTGATTGTCCATATTGTGCTGATGGTATAAAATCATATATTACAAACTATATGGTGGTAGATCTACTTAACTCTACCAGCGACTTCCCTAACGGGGTTTATGTTTTAGTATATGATTCTAACTTTGCTATGAAATTAAGTCGCTTTAAAAAGGCTGTTAGCGAGCAATATAATATAGACATATCATCTCTTTATGACGATGGTTGTTTTTTTAGCGTTAATGTCTTTAAAGGCAATAGCGCCAGAGTTAATTATGAGTTTTCTGTCTATACAAAGGGTAGATATAGTAAGGACATTAGTAGCGAGAGCGATATAATAAACTTTGTTAATTCAGAAAATATGCCTGAGCTTGATAAATTTATAAATAAAGAGAATTTAGAGTCAGAAAAGAAAGATGAGAGCTATTTTGACAGTATTGTCTCAGCTTTTACTGAAAGGATCATCGGAGACGAATTTGGTGATTTTAGTAAAAACGCAGGGCAATCAATTATAGATGTCTTTAAGCCAATATCAAAAGACGATGGCAATATATTCACAGAAACTGTTGACAAAAGTGCAACTACATCAGATTTTGATGAATTTATTTCAGATTTTGATAATATTTTGCAATAGCAATATTTAGTGAAGGCAAATGAGAAAATTTAATACTACTTCAAAAATAGAGTTTTTTATGGGTGGTTTAAAAATATGAGATTAAGAAAAAAATTATTATTGCTTATAGCGATAAAGCTTATTATTATGTTTGGGGTTTTAAAGCTCTTTTTCTTTAATGAGACTCTTAATACCAAATTTCAAACTGACGAAGAAAAAAGCGAATTTGTAATTCGTAATTTAATAAAGGAATAAAATGTCTGAGATGGATTTTGTTGATTGGTCTAGGGCTCAGTTTGCGCTGACTGCCATTTACCACTTTTTGTTTGTCCCGCTTACATTGGGGCTAAGTTTTATCATCGCCATTATGGAGACGATATATGTCAAAACTGGCGATAAGGCCTGGCTTGAGATAACGAAATTTTGGCTAAAGCTCTTTGGTATAAATTTCGCTATTGGTGTGGCTACTGGCATCATCATGGAGTTTGAGTTTGGTACAAACTGGGCAAACTATAGCTGGTTTGTCGGCGATATCTTCGGCGCTCCACTTGCGATCGAGGGCTTGCTAGCATTTTTCATGGAGAGTACATTTTTTGCCATTATGTTTTTTGGCTGGGAAAAGGTTAGTAAGAAATTTCACCTGCTTTCAACATGGCTTGTTGCGATCGGCTCAAATTTAAGCGCACTTTGGATCTTGATCGCAAATGGCTGGATGCAATACCCAATAGGCATGAAATTTAACCCAGACACAGCTAGAATGGAGATGCAAAATTTCTTCGAAGTCGCGCTAAATCCACTTGGTATCACTAAATTTTTACACACAGTAACTAGCGGCTACACTATCTCAGCTCTTTTTGTGATAGGAATTTCAGCTTGGTTTTTGATCCAAAAACGCCACATCTTGCTTGCTAAAAAAAGCATCGTCGTTGCTAGCGCATTTGGTCTTATCACTTCGGCATTTTTGCTACTTAGCGGTGATGAGAGCGCATATCTTGCAGCTCAAAAGCAGCCTATGAAGCTAGCAGCCATGGAGGGACTTTACAAGGGCGAGAAAAACGCTGGTCTAGTTGCTGCTGGCATTTTAAACCCAGCTAAAAAGCTTGGCGATGAGAGCGATGCCTTTTTGTTTGAGATAAAGGTACCTTACGCACTTGGCATCATGGCAAACAGAGAGCTTGACTCATTTACACCAGGCATAAACGACCTACTTTACGGCAACAGCGAGCACAATCTAATAAGCGTAGAAGAGAAGATGGCAAAGGGTAAAGTAGCTATCGAAGCTCTTAAAAACTACAAAGAGGCTAAAAAAGCAAATGACGAGAGCTTGATGAAAAGCTCACTTTCAAATTTAGAGAGCAACCTAAATTTCTTAGGATATGGCTATCTTAAGGACGCAAAAGATGCTGTGCCACCAGTTGCACTTACATTTTATAGCTTCCACATCATGGTCGCACTTGGCACTTACTTCATAGCTCTTTTTGCTATCACCCTTTATCTAAATCTCTCAAGAAAATATAAATTTGAAAACATAAGAGCATTTTTGTGGATCTGCCTCTTTACCATACCGCTTGGCTACATCGCAGCTGAGGCTGGCTGGATAGTAGCAGAGGTCGGCCGTCAGCCATGGGCGATACAAGATCTCATGACCGTTGGTGTTGGAGCTACGAATTTATCAGACTCAAACGTGAAAATTTCATTTATATTATTTGCTGTTTTATTTACGGTCTTGCTGATTGCCGAGATCAAAATCATGCTTAAGCAAATAAAGATAGGATTTAACGACCATGCATAGTTTAGGTTTAGAAAATTTACAAATTTATTGGTGGTTTATAGTTAGCCTTCTTGGCGGGCTTTTTGTGTTTATGATGTTTGTTCAAGGCGGCCAGTCGCTAATCTTTAGCCTTGGCAAAGACGAGCTTAAAAAAGATATGCTCATAAATTCTATCGGTAGAAAATGGGAGCTTACATTTACGACGCTTGTTATGTTTGGTGGCGCGTGCTTTGCGGCGTTTCCACTATTTTACGCTACAAGTTTTGGTGGTGCTTACTGGGTTTGGCTGGCTATTTTATTTTGCTTTATCATCCAAGCTGTAAGCTACGAGTACCGCAAAAAGCCTGATAACTTCTTAGGCGCTAGAACTTATGAAATTTTCCTTTTCATAAATGGCTCGCTTGGCGTTATCCTTATCGGCATGGCGGTTAGCACATTTTTTAGCGGTAGTGATTTTGTGCTAAATGAGCACAACTTTGTCGAGTGGAAAACTCCATTTCGTGGTCTTGAAGCTTTATCAAATCCTTACTTGTACTTGCTTGGCATAGCGATGTTTTTCCTATCTCGCATAGGCGGCTGCTTATATCTTATGAACAACATCGCTGATGGCGAATTTATACAAAACGCTAGAAAACAGCTGCTTATCAACACCGTGCTATTCTTGCCATTTTTCTTAGGATTTCTTGCGTGGATACTTACAAAAGATGGCTTTGCATACGACGCAAACGGCGTAGTTAGCCTTGTTGCTTACAAATACGCCATAAATTTGATCGAGATGCCTATCGCTGGCATATTGCTACTTGTTGGCGTACTTTTGGTGCTTATTGGAATTTTCCAAGGGGCATTTACAAAAAGTATTCGCGGAATTTTTGCTTACGGCGTTGGCGTTACGCTAGCTGTGACTGCACTATTTTTGATAACAGGACTAAACGGCACAGCATTTTATCCGTCATTTAGCGATCTTGCTAGTTCGCTAACTATCAAAAATGCAAGCTCTAGCCACTACACACTTGGCGTTATGGCATATGTTAGCTTGCTAGTGCCTTTCGTGCTTGCCTATATCGTCGTAGTTTGGAGAGCGATAGATAGCAAGAAGATCACGCAAGATGAGATCAAAAACGATCATCACGCATACTAAGGATTATAGATGTTAGAAGCAGGAATTTTTTTGATACTTTGGCCAGTGACATTGTTTGCTAGCTATAAATTTGTACTCTTTGCTTTAAAGAAATTTGACGCAAACAACTAAAATTTAGGGGCGTTTCGCTCCTAAATTTACCCTCTATATACTTTAAACAAAAATTTTTTATTTAATTTTCCATTTAAGCTATACTTTACCTGAGTGTTATTTCTGCGTTAGTTTTGTGGAGTAAGATATCATTAAATTTCTACAAAAGGAGCGAAAATGAGCAAGAATTTCTTAGGTTCTGTTGCCCTTGCGGCTGTTTTGATTAGTGGTATTAGTGTAGGCGTCACGCCACTGGAGGCTGGTGTCTTAGCTCATCACGTGAAGGTTCAGGGCGAGCTTGGATCAGTCTTTATAAACCCTTACGACGTATCTCCGCTAACTGCTGTCATCGATAGAGCTGGCAAAGATATCAAAGATATCCACGTCAAAGTAAAAGGCAAGCCAGATGGCGGCATAGACATCGACTACAACGTCTCAGAGCATGCCCTGCTCACACATGACGGCGTGCCTGTTTGGGGACTTTATCCTGACTATCTAAACGAGGTCGTGCTTAGCTATACATTTAACGGAGCTAAAAAGGTCGAAACATATAAAATTTACGCCCAGCCTATCGTCACATATAGCCGTGATTATAGGTTCTCACACATGCAAAAGACTCGCGTCAAAAAGGTCGATCCTGCCTTTAAAAATAGGCTCTATCTCATAAACAATACAATCACAAGCGTCTATAAACCGCTTGATTGGAAAAATGGTGGCGCTGCTAGCTGGAATGACTTTACCGAAAACTACATCGTAGACACAAAAGGCGAAGTTAGATGGTACCTTGACTATCAGAAATTTTACGACCGCAGCGAGCGCAGAGTGATGGACGGGGGTATGATGATGGGCTTTCATCAGCTCAAAAACGGCGATATCAGCTTTGGCATGGCTCAAAGATATCTTAGATATGATCTAATGGGAAAAGAAATTTACAACCGCCAACTACCTAGAGGCTACATCGACCTAAGCCACGAGGTGATGCCACTAAAAGATGATCACGCACTTCTTAGAGTAGCAAAATACAACTACCACCACAAAGATGGCAGAATTTCTCACACCATAAGAGACCACATCATCGAGGTCGATAACACCGGAAAGGTGGTCGAAGAGTGGGATCTAAATGAAATTTTTGGCAACAACGTTTATCGTAGCAACCTCATAAAAGCACTTGATGCTAGGGCTGTTTGCCTAAATATCGATATGGACGCAAAGGAGATCAAGATAAGTGATGATCTACCATTTGGAGACATCACCTCTACTGGCACAGGCAGAAACTGGGCGCATGTAAATTCTATCTCATACGATGAGAGCGACGATAGTATCATACTTTCACTTCGCCACCAAGGTGTCGTCAAAATCGGCCGCGACAAAAAGGTCAAATGGATACTAGCTTCGCCTGAAGGCTGGAGTGAAGAATTTAAAGCAAAAGTGCTAACTCCAGTCGATAGTAACGGCAACAAGATCAAGTGTGAAAACTCAAAATGCGAAGGCGAATTTGACTGGTCATGGACTCAGCACACCGCATGGCTAACACCAAGATACGATAACAAAGGCAGCGTAAAACATCTAAGCGTCTTTGACAATGGCGATGGCAGAGGCATGGAGCAGCCAGCGCTTAAAGAGGACAAATACTCACGTGCAGTTGAATATAAGATAGATGAGAAAAAGGGCACAGTCGAGCAGACTTGGCAGTTTGGCAAGGACCGTGGCTTTGACTTTTACAGTGCAGTCACCAGCAACGTCGAGTGGCAAAAGGATAAAAACACCTACTTTATCTCAAGCTCAAACGTAAATTTACTCAAGCCAGATAAAACTATCAAAATGGTTTTAGTTGAGATCGATCCAAAGACAAATGAGGTCAAATTTGAGATGGATGTAGACTCAGCATCAAGAGATGATGTCGCTTATAGAGCGATGGTTATTGATCCTGAAGTGTTTAATTATTGATTGAAAGTTTGGTGTGAGACCCCCTCTCACACCATTTTTTATCGGATATTTTTTTGAAATTTATAAATTTCTTCTTTGACGCTAGTTAGGTCAAAATTTATCGCTCGCTCTAGCTCTAGCAAACTTACATCTTCGTCTATATCAAGTGCTATAGCTATATCGTTTAGCTCTTTTGCCTCGTCGTTTGCGAGGATCGCACTCTTAAAACTAGCCTCATCTATCTGGCCAAATTTTAAAAAGATCGATTTAAATTTATCTTTTAAAATTTCTCTACTTAGCTTTTTATCTTCTAAAGCCTTCTTTGTGCCACCATTTCTGTTACAGGTTCTAAATATAAAATCTATTGTTTCATTTACTTCATCGAGTAAATTTTTTGTCTTCTCGCTTTGCATGGAGCCCCTCTCTTCAGTGCAAACAAATTAACAGAATATCTTCTTGATATAAAATTAATTTCAATAATATTTTATGATTAATTTTTTGATTTGTATATTGTACCTAGGTACGATATAGTTATATTTATATATTTTATTTTGACCCTGTTTTAAAGAGAGTTTAGACCCAAAAGTGGGTCTAAATTTTATATTGTGGGAATTATATTAACTTCTTCTATTTTAAGAGTAAATGTCTGATTGCCATCATGCACTTCATATGTAGTAGCATTACCATCTGCTTCCCTAGAAGTTGTAATTCCTGATGTGCCATCTTCAAATCTGCCAACACCTTTTATACCTTTTACAGTTAATGATGTTGCGCCCTCGCCACCAACATTTTTTATAAAATTTGATATATCTGATGCTTGAAAAAATCTAAACACTCCATCAAATTCAGACATATCAAGTATCTCAAAGCCACTTATCTTACCAGCATTTGTTGTCTTAAACGAGTCGTCATGGATTTTTAGCGTATCTTTTGTGCCTTCGCCACCTGTTATAGTGCTATTATCTAGAACCACACCCTTACCAAGATCGACCTTGTCATTTCCATCACCACCAGTGACAGATGAATTTTTCATATTTATTTCATCGCCTATTTTGATGGTATCGTTACCTTCACCTGAATTGACAGAAGTTTTATCTAAATTTGTATTTTCAAATTTATAGTTGTCATTGCCATTGCCACTTTTGATCTCTGAATCTCTTATGGCAGAGCTTATAAATTCTAGTGTATCACCATATGGTTCCTTACTAAGATCACCGTCACCTGTATCGATATCAACTCCACTGATACTTGCGTCAGTTACTTTTATAGTGTCGTTACCCTCGCCTGTTTTTATAAAGCTGGCAGTTCTAACACCTTCATACTCGCTTCCATCTGTCGATCCATGATTAGCCACGTCATCTATCAAATCATGTTTTATATTTACAATATCATTATCAGCTCCAGTATCTATCTTCACTGATTTTAATGATGTCACTGTTATTCCACTCTCGATATTAACAGTATCTTCTCCTTTGCCAGTTTTAAAAAGCACATCTCCTAATGTCGCATCACCTCTAACGGTAAATTTATCATTACCATCATGGCTTGTAATCATCGTATTTAGCACAGTTCCGCCATCTATTATTACAGTGTCTTGATTTTTCTCTCCACCAGCATTACCCATATCTATTTTTGTAGAGCTAACACTGCCATATTTCATTTCACCATTTATTTCTGCATCAGATTTTTCTATATTAAGCACATCGTCGCCATCGCCCATTTTTATGACATCATTACCATCGTCTTTAAAGTCAGACAACCCACTTCTAAATTCTACGCCTTCTTTTATAGTTATCGTATCATCGCCATCTTTTGTGTCGATGATAGGTTTCATAGTGTTATTGCCATTGTCTGGATCATAGTTTATAAAGCTGCGGTTTATGGTAAGTTCTACACCTTCGTAATCATCTGGATTTATGTCCTGCGTGATGTCGATCTTATCATCATTATCGATGATCTTGCCCTCAGCCTCGCCAGATGTGATAGCAGCGTTGTTTGTAGTCACGCTAAGAGTTACCCCCTCTTTATAAACGCCGTAGTCTTTTATGCCAGGAGCGATATTTGCGCCTAGATCCTTGCTGCTTGCGCCCTCGTTTTGGTTGCCAGCTGTTTGACCGTAGTCGTCTAGCACCTGCACTCTAACCTTTACATTTGCGATATCACTTGGTGCCACACCACTTATCGTGCCGCCATTTTGTATCGTAGTCCAGTTATTTCCACCATCAGTCGAGTACTCCATCGCAGCCAAATAGTCGTTGCCAGCGCTTGCACCGCTTAAATTTAACGTTAGATCAGTAGGTGTAGTTGAGTTTGTAGCAGCTGATAGGCCTAGATTATAGACTAGATACTCGTTTGGAGTTGCCTCTCTTGCCTCGCCGTTGCCATCAAGTGATATCTTGATAGCCACTGGAGTGTTAGCTGCTGATCCGCCTATATCGCCAGCACCAGCGTCATTAGCGTCCGCATAGCCGCCGATTGGACTATTAAAAGAGTCAAAGGCCCTATTTGAGTCTGTTAAATTTCTATAATCATCAGTAATGTTTGAGTAGTGACCACCCTCTTCAAAGCTTGCAGCACCTAGACTTACGCCATCTCCACCAGCTCCAGCTGCTGCATTACCACCAGCTGCTGTCTCTTCAAGATCTGTGATGTTTGCGCCATCAAGAAGTGCTTTTTGGATAGCGCTTACATCAGCTACGCTATCGTCACCAAAGCTCTCATTGTGAGCTACGCTCTTGTCTAAATTTAGGGTATCTTTTCCGATGATCGCAATGTCTTTGCCATCGTTTGCAGTTATGACTACTTTTGAGTCAAAATCAGTTGTCTGTATAGTCTCGCCAAGAAAAATTTCATCGCCTACTTTTAACACTCTTTGTGTGCCGTCCTTTGCAGTTGCGATTACACTTGATCCTTGTGAGATGCTTTTTATAATGCCGATCCTTGTTGCCATATTGTTTCCTTATGTAAAATTTTGAACGCATTTTAATGAATTTTATAATTCATGTATATTGTACCTAAGTACAATAAATCCCTTCAAATCGGCGTTTGTGACACATGTATGACGAATTTACGTTATCAATTTCTATATCATTTTGATCAAAATGAGGCAAATTTCATTTTATCCGTCTTATCTTTTAAGAGTGATTTAAATTTAACGTGTGATTTTTGTGATAAAATGCCCTCAAA
>NZ_CALACG010000154.1 GCF_937890585.1 uncultured Campylobacter sp. | reverse complement strand
GATTTTAACTTATATTTTTACGCAAGCCTTATTTTTGGCGCATTTATGATGCTTATGCTTCTTAGCTGGTTTGTCTATAATGCAAGAAGCAGCGAAATAAATGAAATTTAGTTCGCCACTCCCATTAGCACGCTTGTGTAGGTGTTTTGCTTAGGCTCTGAGCTTGTTGCATCGTTTATATTTATGCGGCTAGCCTCAAGCCCAGCTTTTATAAGTGCCTCTTTTACCGCATTTGCACGCTCATTTGCAAGCTCTACTAGCTTTGCTTTATCGACTTCGATGCCCTTTAGCGCCTCTTCTCTTAAGGCTTTTTCGCTTCTATCTTTTAAATTTGGCACAAGCTCATTTAAAACCGCGATGTAGTCTTTGCCGCTTGAAGCGATGATTTGATTGATCTTTTGATCTAGTTTTTTGTTTTTATAAAAGCTCTCATCGAGTTTTGAGTATGTTGGCGTTATGCTAAGCTTCATCTTAGGTTTTGAGCCAGTTAGCTTTATAAAATCAGCTATCTTAGGTGCTTCTGAGCTTATAAGCTCGCTACTTCCTGCAAGAAAATCAATAGAGCTAAGATCTTTGCTGCCAAGTCCTAGGGCGTTGCCTAAAAATCTAAATGGAGCTAGCGTGATGTCGGCAAAGAGCTTTTTTACTGCAGCCCAGATGACGCCGCCATATTTAAAGTCAGGATCGTCTAAATTTCCCTCAACCGGCAGGTCGATATTTATCTGGTTGTTTTGGTCGCTAAGTATCGATATAGCAAGTGAAAGTGGTAAATTTACAGCATCTTTTGACTCAACTTTCTCTCCAAGTGTAAGAGAGTCAAAATTTATAAAATTTGAGCCATTTAGTTTTGAGTCGGTGACGCTATAGTTTAGGTTTAAATTTAGCTTGCCTTTTTTGATCTTATAGCCCACAAACTGCCCGCTATAAGGTGTCACGTTAACTAGATCGATATCTTTAAAATCAAGCTTTATATCGGTATTTTGCTTTAGCTCAAACGGAAAGAGTTTTGCAGTGATCTGAGCAAAGCCATTTTTGCCAACCACACCTTGAAACTCGCCTGAGCTTGGACGCTTTTTATCGATGTCGGTGAGCTTGCCATTTAGCTTTGAGATCGTTGTGGCAAATGGCATAAATAGCGATGCGTCCGAGAAATCAACCTCGCCATTTTTTAGAGAGAAATTTTTAACGCTAAATTTTAGTTCGTCCTCTTTTTTGCTAGCCACTTTTTTGGTCTCAGGTTTTGCCTCAGTTTTAGCTTTATTTTTATCCTCTTTTACGATCTGAGATAGGTTAAATTTACGTTCTTTGCTTAGATGAGCCTTGATAAATGGCGAATTTAAGCTCACTCCGCTTATAGTAAGGTCGTTTTTGGCAAATGAAATTTTTTCAAGATCAAGGCTTTTAAAGGCGACCAGTTTTTCAGCTTTTTTGCCATTTAGCCTTATATCTTTGATGCTAACTTTTGCGTCTGCTTTGATATCTTTTGCGTAGTGAAGCTGCGCATCTGCGCTCATCTGACCGCTAGCTAGATCGGCCTCTAAAAAGGGCTTTGCATAGGCAAAATACTTTGGTAAATTTGTATCATTTAGCTTGATCTTCGCGCTCACATCAAGTGGCTCGATCTTTATCTTGGACTCAACATCCAAATTTAGCTTTTGCGAGCTCTTCATTGCCACTTTTGCATCAAATGGCTTGCTAAAATCACTACTTAAATTTGCTACTTTTACAAAAAGATTATCAAATTTATGAGCGATCTTTTCGCCTTCAAAAAGATGCGTCAAAGCGATATCTGCGTTATTTACACTTATATTTTTTACATCAAATTTAAACTTATTTTCTTTGCTTTTTGAAGCGCTTTTATTTTCAACCTTTTTCTCCACTTTTTTAGTGTGTTTTGTCGCTTTTTTAGCTTTTGTGCTCTGCTCGCTAAATCCTAGCTCATTTACAGCACTTAGACCATTGTCGTTTAGTTCTGAAGTAAATTTAGGCTTATTAACATCGACACTAGCGATATTTAGAGCCATTTTTAAAAGATCAAAGCTTATGCTCTTTATCGCCACATCAGCGACGCTTACTATATCTTTATTTTTTGCTTTAAGCTCTATGTTTTTTACGTTTAGCTCATCAAGGCTCGCAAGGCTCTTGTTGCCATCCATTGTAAAGCTTGTATTTGTCACGCCAGCGCTTGCTACATTTGCATTTGCGCTTTTGCTAAGTGGCGCGTTGATGCCATTAAGTGCTATTTTTTCAAGCGTTAGAGC
>NZ_CALACG010000153.1 GCF_937890585.1 uncultured Campylobacter sp. | reverse complement strand
AATTCTGAATCACTTCCGCCACCACCTTTTTTCTTTTGCCATATTAAGTTGGCAACAAAATTCTCTTCTCCAAAAATTTCATCACATAAAATTTTAAGCTGTGCTTGTTCGTTATCATCAATGCTTATAAATATCACGCCGTCATCGCGGAGTAGCTCTCTGGCGATATAAAGACGAGGATAGATAAAGCCTAGCCACGCAGAGTGCGAGTTTGAGCCTTTTGCGGTAAATTCAAGCACTCGTTTAGCCTCTTCTTGTGAGATACCAGCTAGACTAGAGAGTTCATCGACACTAAATTTTCTATCATCTTTATACACAAATCCATCACTGCCTGTATTGTAAGGTGGATCAATGTAGATCATCTTAATACTTTCAAAATAAGCATTTTTAAGATGTTTTAATACTTCAAGGTTGTCGCCCTTTATGAGTAAATTTTGAGCGTTCTCGTTTTTAGAATTATGATCGATATCTGGCATCAAAAGCGTTTTAGGATTTAAATTTGCCATTAATCTCGCATAAGATTTGCCTAAAAATTTTAACTCAAAGCCCTCTTTTTTGATATTTTCTGCACCTAAAATTTGACTTAACGTTTCAATGTCAAATTTGCCACTTTTATCAAAGCATTGTGGAAAATTTTGTTTTAAAATAGCCAACTGATTGCTATTTGCTGTAATATTTTTATTATCAAAAATATCTTGCGCCCGCATCGTGCCTCCTTTAAGTTTTAGTCAAAATTATACTAATATTCGCTAAAATATGCCCTAAATTCAACAAGGACAAGAAGCAATGATAAATTTAAAACTACTTGAGACAAACTACGATGAATTCGTAAAAAAACTAGAGGGCAAAAACGTTAAAGCCAGCTTGCTAGACGAGCTCTTACACACTTTTAACGAGCTAAAGCAAAAGCGCAAAGCGCTTGAAAATTTCCAAGCTATCCAAAACGCAAAAAGTAAAGAGCTTGGCGTAAAAGCAAGAGCTGGTGAGGACGTGAGCGAGCTAAAAAATGAGCTAAATTTAAACAAAGCTGCCCTTGCTGATGCTGATGAGATCGTTAAACAATATGAAGAAAAACTTGAGCAAATTTCATTTAGCGTGCCAAATATCACTGACGATGATGTGCCATTTGGCAAAGATGAGGACGATAACGTCTGCATAAAAACGGTGCTTGAACCTACTAAATTTGACTTTAAGCCAAAGGAGCACTGGGAGCTAGGTGAGAGCCTTGGCTGGCTTGACTTTGAAAGAGGCGCAAAGCTCTCAGGATCTCGCTTTACCGTGCTTCGCGGCATGGGAGCAAGGCTTAGTAGAGCGCTTGTTAATTACATGATCGACTTTAACAGCGCGCGTGGCTTTGAGCTTGTAAATGTCCCTTATCTAGTAAGCTCAAACACGCTTTTTGGCACAGGTCAGCTACCTAAATTTGAAGAGGACCTCTACAAAGTGCGTGACGAGGACCTCTATCTCATCCCAACTAGCGAAGTGCCTGTGACAAATTTATACAACGACACCATTATTGAAGCCAGCGAGCTGCCTATAAAGATGACTTGCTACTCAGCATGCTTTCGCCAAGAGGCAGGCTCAGCAGGACGTGACACGAGAGGCATGATCCGTCAGCACCAGTTTGAAAAGGTCGAGCTTGTAAGCATCACAAAACCTGATCAAAGCGAGGGCGTGCTTGCTGAGATGATATCTTGCGCGAGCGACCTACTAACTAGCCTTGGGCTGCCTCACCGCCACATGCTACTTTGCAGCGGCGATCTAGGCTTTAGTGCAGCAAAGACGGTCGATCTTGAGGTTTGGCTACCAGGTCAGGGCAAATACCGCGAGATAAGCTCTATCTCTAACACTCGTGATTTTCAAGCAAGAAGAGCGAAAATTCGCTTTAAAGATGGCAAGAAAAATATGCTTGTAAATACCCTAAATGGCTCAAGCTTGGCAGTTGGCAGGACCCTAATAGCGATAATGGAAAACTACCAAAAGGCTGATGGCACTATCGAAATTCCAGAAGTTCTTAAAAGGTATATGTAGTGGCTGATGACGAGGTTGTAGTTCTAAAACCACCTGGCGAGCAGGCAGAGCAAGCGCCTGAGGAGGCAAAAACCGAGGCGCCTGAAGAGATCGTCTCGCTTGAGAGCATAGCAAGTGATGGCGTGCTGCAAGATGAGAGCATCCCAGAGCCGATACCTGTAAAAAAGAGCAAGAAAAAGCTCTTTATCATCATCGGAGCGGCTGTTTTGGTGCTCATCATCGTGGCTATTTTGCTAGTTTTTCTGCTAAAAAAAGATGAAAAAGAAGAGGTTGATACAACTAGCATCGTAAAAAGCATAGAAAACAGCTATCAAACGCAAAATTTCGGCGCTTCAAAGATCGATGAGATGATAAACAAGGCTAACCAGCTCTATGAGCGTGGCAATAAATTTGAAGCGTTAAAAATTTATGAAAACATAGCCGTTTATAACCAATCTCTCTCAAACTACAACCTCGGCGTTTCGCAGATGAAACAAGAGAAGTGCGACGAGGCGATCATCTCGTTTAACAAGGCGATAACTGATCGTGAAAATACCGCAGTTAGCGCCATAAACGCCGCTGTTTGCTCGCTAGAGCTAAATAGCACTAAAAATTTCAACTACTACATCGGCCTTGCCGACTCCTTTTTGCAGTATGAAAACAGCTCGCCACTTTATAGCTACTACTATGCGCTGGTTAATTACTATAAGGGTAATTATTACGAGGCGTTGCAGGCACTCTCGCACCCTAGCACAGAGGATTATAACGGCGAGTATGCCTATTTGAGCGCAAAAATTTTATCTCTTCTTGGAGATGACGAGAGAGCCATAACCAAGCTTGAAGGGCAAAAGGCCTTTAAGGCTGACTTTACGCTAGCGCAACTCTACGCAAGGCTTGGCAAATACGACAAAGCAAGAGACTACCTGACAAAAGCCTCAAAAAACACGCCAAACATCGATCTTATCAAGATGACAGCCGCACTTATCGATCTAAAAACGGCTGATTATGGCGATGCTGCGGCATTTATCAAAGACGTCTACGACTACAACGCCTCGATGCCAAGCAAAATTTACAAGATAAAGACCATACTAAAGCCAGACCTTTTTGACGTCAGCCTAGCTCAGGCACACTTTAGCGACGATATGTTTTTTGATAGAACTAGACGCTATGAGACGCTATTTTACTTTGCGCCGTATAAGGTTTTTGACGCAAAACAGAGCATCGAGCAGATAAGAAAAGGCGGAGTTAGCGTCTTTTTAGACGATACCTCAGCGGCAAACGACTACCTAACTCAAAGTGCGGCCGCCTCAAAGGTCAATGCCAAACTTAGCGAAGCCATCGCAAAGGCACTTAACTACCGATTAAAAGAGGCAAACAAGGACTTTGAAGAGCTTGCCAAGGCCTATCCAAACCACTCGATCTTGCAGTATAACCTGGCTCTAAGCTACGCTCAGCTTGGGAATTTTAGCCTTGCAGCAAAGCACTTTATAGCAAGCTATCATCAAGATGTAAATAACCATCTTTCAGGCATCTTTGGCGCGATCTGTATGGATATAAATAGAAATTTAAATCCAAAACTAGTTGAAGAGATCGGCGAAAATTTAGAAAATGACAAGAGCTTAAAACCTGTAAATTTATACACCTCGCTTTTAAGCCTAGTTAGTGGCAACCAAAGTGCTATGATAAGGTGGCTTGAAGAGCCAAAAGAGCCTACGACGCTAAATTTAGCCTTTGATATCATCACCGCTAAAATCTCAAACAACGACGAGGTAATGTCAAAAATGGCTGATGAGCTGGTTAAAATTTTGCCAAACGATATCATCGCAAATATCTTAAATTTCATCTCAAAAAACAGACAAACAAATATAAAAGAATACGCAAAGGCGGTGCAAATTTACTTTAATGGCAAGCAGCTTGACCAAAACGCCTTCTACCACGGCGCTGACATCATCAAAAAGCAGTACATAAAGCTACTTCAGATATCAGGCCTGCTAACAAGGGAGCGCGATAGGCTAAGAGCTGAGCTAAAAAGCGCGCCAAAGAATATAAATTTGATCCAGACTTTGGCATATGTGGATATCTTTACAAACGACTTTGACGAGAGTTTTAAGCTTTATAATGAGGTTATAGATGAGTTTAAGATAAATGACGCTGGCACGTTATTTTTGGCCTCTGTGGCTGCGACTGGAGCAAACAAAATAGCAAATGCGATCGCACTTTTGGAGCTCACAAAGCTAAATGATCCAAGCGCTGTTGAAAACAGAGCCGCCCTTGGATTTATGTATCAGCAGATAGACAACATCAAAGCCGCCCTTATACAATACAGCAAAACCGGCAATGTCGAGTACGAAAACCAGTTTTACGACTTTGAGATAGATAACAAAAGATAAAAAATAGGCTTTTTAAGGCCTAGTTTTTACTAAATTTAAATTTTAAATACTAAGCGATATCTGAAATTTCAAGCTTTATCTGGTCTGAGGCTTCACTAAATTTATAGATCAAATCGCCGCATTTATACTCAATGCTCTTGCTGCTATTTTTGCTTTTTTGAGATAAAATTTTCTCCATCACAGCAGGAAGCTCTCTTTGCAAAAGCAGTTTATAAGACATGCCCATGCCGTGAGTTAGAGACTTTATAAATTTGCCATCAACCTCGCTCTCATCTTTTATCATATGAAGCGTTGTGTCAAATTTAAGCTTTTTAAGAGCCTCGTAAAGCTCAGTTTTATCCTTTGCTGGAGCTACATCTTTGTCATATATGCAGTGATAACTCACGTAAACTGGCTTTTTATAGCTGCTTTGAACATTTAAATGATCTAAATTTAGGATATTTCTTATCTCTTCTCTTGCGTCACTAAAATAATATGGTGAACTTTTATTAAGAGTCCAATAAGTTTTATCACAGAAGTAAAGATTTAAATTTTTATATGAAACTCCGGTGCCACAGCCAAAAAATCTAGTAAAATCAATCTCTTTACCAAAACCAATAAGTTGCCATAAAAATTTTGCATATGAGCTATTATCTATCACCGCATCAACTAGCCACGGAGCGATCTTAGCGCACATATGTGCCAAGTATCCACCATGTGAGCTACCTACCATAACAACAGGGATATTTTTAAATTTTTGATCACATATATTCTTTTTAGTATAAAGCACAGCATTTAGCACGTCTAGCGCTTGCATAATGCCAAAATTTTGATATTCGTTTTTTGTTGGCAACATAGTCATGCTAACATCTAAACTAAAATCATCTGGCAAGACTCCGCTCTCTTTTCGAATAGTGATCTCCTCACTAAGACTTTTTAGCAAAACAGAGGTTTTATCGTAGTTATCAACTATTTTTAAATCAATAGGTAGAGTTATACCGATCTTTGCCAGTTCCTTTGTTAGTATCGCACGGTCTAGATCATCAAGTCCGATTTTTGCTCCGATCTGCGGACGGTTGCCTATACAGTGATAATCCACGCTAATACACGCCATATCATAAGACTCTGCCATAGCTTGCATAAGATGAGTTCTATAACTAGAGTCAGAGTCCTCTCCAAAACCAGAAATGATCACTAAAAGCGCCTTCGCCTCCTTGCTATCATCATAGGCTAGATGAAATTCAAGCAAAGAGCTTCTTTTTATACCAAGCTCAAAATCATCACAAGATGAAATTTCATGCCTCTCATTAACCAACATTTTAACTCCTTTTAAATTTACTAACTTCCACCTACTTTTGTGAGACGTTATAAAAAAAGCCGACGATCTGTTTTGCTAAGCGCTCTTTGAAAAATGGCCAGATATAGCTTGGTGAATAGACGTTGCCAGCTTGCATGAGCGAGATATTTGTAGCTTTCTCACCGCCATTTTTTGGGCGCACTAGCACGCTAGCTCGCATGTGATAGGTGTAGCTGTTTGTGTTAAACTCATCATCGTCATAGTCAAGCGGGAAGAACATCGAGTAGCCAAAACCAAAGCTTGGCCTACCAAAGCCATATCCCATCCCCATGGTAAATCTAGGATCTCTTTTTGTTATGCGCTCAAAGCCCTGCACGTCGCCAAGGATGATGAAGTCAGCGTTACTGATATTTGGCTCGTTTCTAAAGCCAGCCTTTGCAAATTCGATCAAAATTTCAGCATTTACATCTTGACCGGTAGCGCTATTTTTAAAATTTACATAGACGCTTTTGTTTGCTTCACCAAGTGTAAAAAAGATCGGATCGCTCGTTTTTACCGAGATATTTGGCGTGCTGTTTGCACATCCGACAAAAAACAGAGCCAGCACAAATAAAACTAAATTTCTCATCTTTCACTCCTATAAGAGCGATCTTATAGCACCTTCAAGCACACTTTTTGGTGTAAGACCGATAAACTTTGATCGCATCTTACCATCTTTATCAAAAAAATAGATAACTGGCACGCCCATGACGCCGCCAACTGCCTTGCTGAAATAATCCACCGAAACCTTATCGCTTGTGGTTTTAAAGGTGATGTTGTGCTCCTTTAAAAGCTCTATATCTTTATCAAAGCCCTTGCTAGGCCCTAAAATACCTATAAATTCAACATCTTTGCCGTATTGTTTTTGGAGTAAATTTAGATCAGGGATCGCAGCCTTGCACACTCCGCAGTCAGTGCCAAAGAAAAAGAGCATATATGGCTTGTCACCTATCTTTAGGCGCTTTTCGGTTGGGAAAAACTGCGTGTCGATGCCGCTTGAGTCATTTAGCGTGATGTGGTGCTTCTCATACTGCTTGACGCAGCCCATAACTAGAGCTGCGACCAGGCACAAAAATAGAAATTTAAATTTCATTTGGCACCTTTGGATTTTCTATAGTGCGGATATTCTCTAGTTTGCCGTGTCTTAGATAGACGATCTTATCGCCATACTCGCCTAGATCTGGATTGTGAGTGACTAGAAGTATTGTTTTGCCCTCTTTTCTTAGCTTGCAAAAAAGATCAAGTATGATCCTCTCGTTTGCCTCATCAAGGTTACCAGTTGGCTCATCTGCTATTAAAATTTCAGGGTCATTTATGAGCGAGCGCGCGATACAAAGGCGTTGTTGCTCGCCACCACTTAGCTGGCTTGGTCTGTGTGTGAGTCTGTGAGAGAGGCCAACTGCTTCAAGTGCCTTTTTAGCATCCTCTTCATCGACTGAGCTATGATAATACTGTGCTATCATCACGTTTTCAAGCGCACTAAGATATGGCACGAGGTGAAACTGCTGAAAGACAAGTCCGATCTTTTCACGTCTAAATTTAAGCGTATCATCGGCATTTAGGTTACTCGCATCATCGCCACCAAGCATATATACGCCGCTACTTGGTGTATCCATTAGAGAAAGGATATTTACAAGTGTGCTCTTACCGCTACCGCTTGGCCCCATGACGCTGACCCACTCACCCTTTTTAACCTCAAAACTTATATCATCAAGTGCTTTTACATCGCCAAAAATTTTACAAATATTTTTAAGTTCTAGTGCATTTTGCATATCATTCTCCTCTTAGTGTATCTGCCATTTTGTTATTAAGTGCCCGCTTAATCGGGTAAAACGCTGCGATCGCTGCAAAAAGAAGTGATATGACCACAGCTACTGGGATGCTTAGAATTCTAAAATCAATACTAGAATCAAATATCGCATAACCTAAAATTTGAGCTAGTAGATAACCTAAAAACGCTCCAACTAACGCTGAGATAAGCGCTGTTACAAATGTCTCAAAGCCAAATAGCCTTAGCACATCTTTCTTGCTTGCACCTATAGCTCTAAGAAGTGCGATCTCACGTGATCGAGAGAGCAAGATAGCACTAAGCGTTGTATTTACGCACATTGAAGTAATGAGTAAGATAACAAGGCTCACAAGTGCCATTAGAAGCTTGATCTTTTCTAAGATGTAGCCCTCAGACTTTGAGACCTTTGCCACTGGTTTAGCAACTATTTCGTCGTTGCTTATAGTCTTTGCAAGCGATGTTATCTCGTCAAAATTTCCAAGCACGACGGCCTCTGCGTAGTTTATCTTGCCAGCTTTGTTTGAAATTTTCTGAGCCAAAGATAGCGACGTGATCAAAAGAGCGTCCTCTTTATCGCCACTTGCCACTACGCCTTTTATCTTTACATTTATGCTCTCATTTGAGCCAATGGCACGAATTTCTATATCATCGCCTGCTTTAAAGCCAGCTTGACGAGCAAGATCGACGCCTATTAGCACGTTTTTATCGTCAAAATCGACATTTATCATAGTTCCATCTCTAACATCTAAAAACGGCTTAACTTTTTTTAGATTGCTAAATTTTGTCCCCATGACGATGGCATTAGTTGGGCCGATATTTGCCTGAGCAAAGAGATATCCACTCTCGCCAAGAAGCTTGTCTTTTGGCACTTTAGCGATCATTTCATTATAAGTTTTTTCGCTCATATCATCACTTGTCGCCATATCTTTTGGAGCAAAGATCATATTTGCACCATAGGTTTTTAGCTCGCGTGAGACCTTTGAGTCGATGTCAAGATAGACATTGACAAATGCCGCACACACGCACGCTCCAAGCAAGATCGAGATCACGATAACCATAACCCTTGATGAGCCATTTTTTAGGCTTTTGTAGATTATATTGTAAAAGAATTTGCTATTTGCGGTCATATAGCACCTCCGCAGGTAGTAAATTTATGACGTTTCTCATTGGCATTAGCGAGCCAACGACTGAGATGAGCAAGGCAAATGCCACGCTTATTGGCAGCACGATCCAAGCTATACCGATGCCGTGAGAAAAGATGATGTAAGACATCACGTAGCTTAGCGCGTATCCTAAAAATGCTCCCGTGATACCAGCAAAAAATGCCACCACAAGGCTCTCGCTCGCAAAAAGGGCGTAAATTTCAAAGTTGCTTGCGCCTATGGCTTTTAAAAGGCCAATCTCTTTTTTACGGCGATAAATTTCACTTGTCATTAGTGACGTTATGCCGATGGCTGAGACCACAAGGGCTATGATACTAACGATACCCATTAGACTTTGAATTTTCTTTACGATATTACTCTCCGCATCACTTACTTGAAGGCTAGCTTTTGCGCTAACGTTTGGTAAATTTTCTTCTATCTGAAATGCGATCGAGCCTGCGTAGGCCGAGCAGTACCATTTGTCGTACTCTGCGCTATCAAGGTTGTCTAAATTTCGTCTAGCCTTTAGCGATAGGTCGTTTTCTGGGATCGTCATGGCTGAGACTTCAGCTTTTGTATATGAGCCAGGATGCCCTGATAGATCGCCAGCAAGCTTGAGCGAGCCTATTAGCTTATGCGTCTCGTCGCCTGCACCCTTTAAGATGCCAACTACGCTAACCTCTCTTGTGCCGTTTTTGCCCACAAGGCTAAGCTTGTCGCCAACTTTTAAATTTTTAGCCTTTGCAAGCTCATCTCCTACTAAAATTTCATCCATGCTCTCATCTTTTGGCCAAACGCCCTCAACACCCCAAAATCCATACAAGCTCTTAACACCTGTGCTAAATTCTGGTTCGTCTTTTAGGCCGATATTTTTATCAAAATAAGTGCCTTCAAAGCTAAATTCATTACCTTTTTCATCTTTGACCTTTGTCTCTAAAAACGGAGCAAAAGCAACGATGTTATTTCTCCAAAAGATCTCTTTTATCTTATAAAGATCAGCCTCTGGGAGCAAATTTTGTGATTTTAGTGGGGTGAAATTTTTACCCTCGATCTCGATGCTTAGGCTCTCACCGCGTGGTAAAACGACGATATTTGAGCCATAGCCTCTAAGCTCGCTTGCCACTTGATCGCCGATTTTAAGCGTGATATTTAGCATGCACGCTATCAAAAGAGCAGCTAGCAAGATGGTGATAAACGCCATCGTCTTTTGCACCTTTGAGCCCGTGATCGAGCTTTTTATCATTCTTAGTTGCATATTTTTCATTTTAACGTTCCATTTGTTTCTACATATTTTTCTGGATTTGCTTCAAATTTCGCCTGAGTTTCGTTGCTCTCAAAGAAATATGTGCGTCCGTAGTATAAATATGATCTTGAATCAAGATTGCTCACCTTTTTGCGACTAACTGGGTCAAGTACCATCTTTTCGACAACCTTGCTGAAGTAGTTTGCCCCTGCGACGATCGTTTTGTAATCAACTATGATATTTTTACCATCAAAGGTAAATGCCATAGGGATCGGGTTACAACCACCCTCTTTGCCAACTGACGGCAAGAAAATTCTAACATTACAAGAGATACAAATAAGGTCATTGCCTCTTTTTATATAGCCCATATCGCCACAAATCATGCACGAGTCAAAGACGATGACTGGAGATGGGCGGTCGCTAAAACGGTTTAGCAAGAAAAATCTTATCTGCTTGCCCTCATCTGTGATGTAGGCAAATCTGTGAAGTTCATTATCTTTCAACATATCAACATCAAATATAAATTTATCTCCCACTGGCTCAACCAAGACCGGCTCTGAAATTTGAGGTGGGCGAGATGCGTAAAGATCAAAATAAAGTGAAAATCCAAGCGCTATTAAAACGCTGCAAAATGCAAATTTTGCATTGTCAAAGACATTTTCTCTAATGGCTTTTGTAAAGCGGTATTTGATAGAGCCAAACGTGCTCTTATCGATACTCTTTGGCACAAAGCAAAGCGCGATGATGCATAAAAGAAGGATCACTGCTATGTAAAAATAGGCACTAAATTCTGTGACGTAGATGCCTTTTGCGCTGATAGATAAAATTTTAGAATTTAGCTCGCTACTTATCTTTAAAGCGCCTGCACGTAAAAGCTCAAGTGCAGTTTGTGAGCTTCTATCAACTAGCAAAAATACTAATGTGATAAGAGCTAAAATTTTAGCTATTGATGATGGGATGCTTGCTTTTAAATTTGAAATGAAGAAAAATAAAAACAGTATCAAGATCATCGCAAAGATCATCAAAAAGAAGCTAATGACTGAAAGCGTGTCAAGCAGCTCGCCGCCAAAAAGTGGGAACAAAGCGCTACTTGAGCTATAGCCAAAGCCAAAGCCGATGCCTAAAATAAAAAATGTTACGATTTTTGCTATCTTAAGCTCGAAAAATATCCATAAAATGCTAATTAGTAAAAAAACCAGTGTCACAGAATCTATGAAAATTTTAAACTGATCATCAACAAGCGCATGACGAGCAGCTTTAAAGATAAGCACACCAGCAACAACGCCAAGAAATGACGGTAAAAAGATCGTTTTTAAACTTTTGCCATTGTTATTTAAGGCAGCAAAAAGCGTAAATCCAAGGAGGGCTAAAAAGACCTGATAGAAGTAAATTGACATAACTAAACCCTATGAGAATTTTTAAAAAGGGGCGAGAACGCCCCAAAGTGATTATTTAACAGGACCACCTGTCCATTGAAATTTATAAGTTGTTGTGAAAGGCTCAAACCATTTACCAACACCAGTCTCTTTGTCAGCGTGGCGACCAAAGCCTTGTTTTTCTGGATTGTCGATGTGGAATTTAAGCTCATAGTTACCAACACCTGTATCCATTTTTACGTTAGCACCGTAGTGTGGGCCATCGCTTGCAACCATAGGCATAAATGTACCTTTTTTAGTTTTACCATTATCAAGGTTTTTTAGCTCATAGTTGATCTTTAGATATGGGATCCACTCGCCTTCGCCAAAGCCGTTTTTGTTGCCTTTTATAGCGTGGATGTCAGCTTCTAAGTGAAGATCAGCCAAGCTTGGAGCTAGATCAACGCCTTTTGGCTCCATGTCGATTGGCTCAAGATAAACTGCAGCTATCTCCATGCCATTAGCCTCAACAGGCTCGCCGATTGGGTGCTCTCCAGCAAGTGCAAAACCAGCTGCTAGACTAAGTGCTAGAGCTGAACTAAGAATTTTATTCATTTCCTCTCCTTTAAATAAGATTAGTTTTTATTTTGTTTTGATTTCATGATAACGATGCCTATAATTAGGGCAAGCACCATAATGATCTGAGGTACTAAACTCTCGTAATATGGCATAAGTCCTAGCCAGTCTCTCATCCAGTCAGGGAAATTTAGTCCTTTTATGATAGTTGGGATGAAAATTTTGCCCTCAACTAGCTCGCCAACGCCCTTGCCAACAAAGACGATCGACATGTAAAAGATGATAGCTGATGTAAATATAAAAAATGGCTTAATAGGAATTTTAATAGCGAAAATTTTAAATAAGAAATAGACTATTAAAAGAACGATAAGACCTACAACAAAGCCAGCTGCGATCATTGAGTAGCCAGCTGAGTCTTTTGCGTCAAAGATAAGCGCTTGATAAAATAGCACTGTCTCAGCGCCCTCTCTAAATACCGCTAAAAATACAGTCCACCAAAGCATCGTGCTTGAGCCACTTGAGATAGACTCAGATAAGTGAGATTTGATGTAGTCGTTCCATTTTTTAGCGCCAGCATTTGAAAGAAGCCAGAAGCCAACATAAAATAGAAGTCCCACTGCAACAAGCATCGTGATGCCTTCCATAAGCTCTCTTTTTTGACCTGCTGCCTCGCCAAAGATGACGTTCATTATCCAAGCCATGACAAAGCTTAAGATGACAGCCACGCCAACTGAGCTATATACTACCTTGCCCATAGATTTTGCATTGCCAGTTTTTACAAGATATGCAACGACGGCTGCAACGATGATAAGAGCTTCAAAGCCCTCTCTTAAGATGATAGTTAGCGCCCAGATAAATAGCGTCCAAGGTGAGCTTGAACCGCTAGTTTTCTCAAGTGCAGCTGCTAGCTGAGATGACATCTTGCTTGCACTCTCTTCAAGTGTTTTTTCGTCTGCGCCTGATTTCATAAGGGCTACAAGGTTACCAAATGTAGCTTCGATAGCTGTTTTTAAATTTACATCTATCGCACCTACTTTGTTCTCCATGCCGCTACCTTCAAACTCATCAAAGTAGATATCTTGGATATCGCCCATAGCTTTAGCGCTATTGCCACCTTTGTAAAGCGCGATGGCTGCTTGAATTTTGTCATTTATGTTTTTAACAGTTTGAGTGTAGTCTGTGCCGCTATCTTCGCTGCTATCGCTAGATGCTGCACTACTCATATCAACTTTTGCTAGTTTTACTGTCTCAGCTGGGAGTTTTGCAACGGCATCATAAGCTAACTTTTTGATCTCTTCTAGCTTTACTTTAAAGTCATCTTTGCTTATGCCATTTGTGATGCCACTGATCGCTTCACCCATCTTTCTTTGGATGTCAGCATCTATGCTTTTACCATTTTCTATATATTGGCGAACGGCGATTTCAAGTTGAGTGTTTCTATAATCATTAAATTTAGCATCTTGGATAGAATTTTTAGCATCATCTTGTTTGTCGCCCTCATAGCTTGATATAGCTTTATCTAGAGCAGCTGATAAATTTTCAAATGCCACCTTCCACTCAGGGATAAATTTAGAAGTGTCATAGCCACTTGTAGCAGCTTGTGCTGGGCTGTCTGAGTACTCACCAACAAGCTTATGTCCATTTAAAATAACTGGCAGAACTTCAGCGATTTCGCTATTTATCTGATCTATTCTTTTTTGCACATCATCTGGTGCTTCGCCAGCTTTTATCGCCTTTCTGATCTCGCCAAACTGCTTCTCCATAGAGTAAGCTTTTTTCTGACCTAAATTTATTCTGATGCCAGCTTCGACATCTTCAAATAGACCAAAATAAGCATTTTGAGTATCGCTAACTGCTTGCTCGACATTGCCAGCTCTATACTCTGTTATTACTTTTTGTAATGACTCTTTTATCTGAGCTGCGACTTGTGTGTAGTCGTCATTTTTTGCCACAAGCCAGATAGGCAGGAGCATGATAAGCATAAATTTAAAAAATTTATTCATTAGTTAAACCACCTGTAAAATATATTTTGCCCGAATATTAGCAAGCCTTTACTTTGATTAAAATAAAAACGATTATCATAAAAGAATGTAATTTGAAAGTATAAATAA
>NZ_CALACG010000152.1 GCF_937890585.1 uncultured Campylobacter sp. | reverse complement strand
ACATTTTGGTTTTGGTACTTTAAATTTAGCTTTTCAGAAGCGATAGTGACAGCTGTGAGCGTCATCGTCATCGCTTGCCCTTGCGCGCTTGCCCTTGCCACACCAGTTAGCAGCGTTTGCGCCCTTGGGGTTGCCTTTAAAAACAAGGTGCTTTTTAAGGAGGCTAAATTTTTTGAAAGCCTTGCAAAGTGCGACGTGGCGGTCTTTGACAAGACTGGGACGCTAACAAAGGCTAAATTTGAAGTGAGCGAGTTTTTTATAAAAGAGGGCGTGAGTATCGATAAAATTTACTCACTTTGCCTCATCTCAAACCACCAAATAAGCGTTGCGGTGGCTGAGTTTTTAAAGCAAAAAGGCGCAAAAAAAGTTGAGCTTGAAAATCCAAATTTAAGCGTGGCAAAGGGAGTTAGCGCTGATATCGCAGGCGAGAGCTTTGTCGCTGGAAGTAGGCGCTTTTTGGCTGAAAATGGGGTGAAATTTGAAGAAAGCGAAGAAAATGTGAGCTTTTTTGTTGGCAAGCAGGGCGAGCTGGTGGCTAAATTTTACCTAAAAGATAGCGTAAAGCCCGAGACAAAGTCGCTAATAGAGGAGCTAAAGAGCGCTGGCTTGAAGGTGTGTATCCTAAGTGGCGACGTGCAAAATGTGGTAAAAAATGTGGCAGATGAGCTTGGTGTGAGCGAGTTTAGAGCAGGGATGCTGCCTGATGAGAAGGCTAAATTTATAGCTGGTCTCAAACAGCAGGGCAAAAACGTGCTGATGGTAGGAGATGGCATAAACGACGCAGCTGCGCTAAGCCTTGCCCACGTGGCTATTTGCATGGGAAGTGGCGCGGCGGTGAGCCTAGAGAAAAGCGACGTGGTACTACTTGATGATAGCCTGCAAAGCCTAGCAAAAGCGGTGAAAATTTCAAAATTTACCTATAAAACGATAAAGCAAAATTTACTCTTTTGCCTGCTTTATAACGCCCTTAGCCTGCCATTTGCCGTGTGTGGCTACGTCATGCCGCTATTTGCCGCGCTTTTCATGTCGGCAAGCTCTCTAAGCGTCATACTAAACTCGCTTTTTATAGTTAGAAAATTTAAGGATAAATAGTGGATACAACGACTCTTGCGATGCTTGTTTTGGTCTCTGTTTTGATGGGGGCAGCCCTGCTTTTTGGCGTGCTTTGGGGGATAAAAAATAGGCAGTTTGAAGACTACCGCAAATTTTTAGACGGAGCAAATTTAGATGGCGAAGACGCGCTAAATGAAGCCTACGCACTCGAACTTCGCAAAAAAGAGGCGCTAAAAAAGAGGCTAGAAGCTAGCAAAAAGGAGCATGAAAGCAAGGGCGAGCATGATGAGGCCGACAAAAAACTCTAAAATTTTCCATGAGATGGGCCTTGCAAAAATGGGTGCTAAAAACCTAGCCAGATAGCCAAGTGCAAAGAAAAAGCAAAATGAGGCAAGGCTAGCTCCCATGCCAAATATCAAATTTTCATCTTTAAATTTAGTAGAAACCGAGCCTATTAGGATCATCGTGTCAAGATAGACGTGAGGATTTAGCCAGGTAAAAGCGAGCGTTAAAAGGATGTTTTTCTTTAAATTTGATCTGGCATAATCACTGCTGGTATCCATGCTAAGATCCTTGAAGAAGCACGTGTAAAAGCTCTTTAGCGCGTAAAAAAGCAAAAATAAAAAGCCACCATATAGGGCGATTTGCTTGATGATAGAAAAATTTTGCACGAGGCCAGCAAGTCCAAAAACTCCTGCAAAGATCAAGAGGGCATCGCTAATAGCGCAAATAAGGCAGATGATAAAGATATTTTCTCTTTTGATGCCCTGTTTTAGCACAAATGCGTTTTGCGCGCCAATAGCTAAAATGAGCGACAAAGAGGTGAAAAATCCAGATATAAATGCTTGCAAATTTATCCTTCTAGCTAAAGTTTGGCTTAAATTTAGCAAAATTTAACTTTATCATAACCATAAATTTATGCCTTTTTTTATAAAATCAGCAAATTAAAATTGCAAAAAGGAAAGCAGTTGCAAGCACTAGCCCTAAAATATCGACCAAAAAATTTTGACGAGCTCATCGGACAAGAAGCCGTAAGCAAGAGCCTAACCCACGCACTTGATGAGAACAGAGTGAGCCATGCTTATTTGTTTTCAGGCCTTAGGGGAAGCGGCAAGACGTCGAGTGCTAGGATATTTGCAAAGGCTTTGGTTTGCGAAAAAGGGCCAACTTCTAGGCCTTGCGAGGTCTGCGCGCAGTGTGTGATGGCAAACGAGTCGCGCCACATGGACATCATCGAGATGGACGCAGCCAGCCACAGAAAGATCGACGATATAAGGGAGCTCATCGAGCAGACAAAGTACGCTCCTACGGCTGCTAGATATAAAATTTTCATCATCGACGAAGTGCACATGCTAACAAAAGAGGCGTTTAATGCCCTTCTTAAAACGCTCGAAGAGCCGCCAAGCTATGTTAAATTTATCCTTGCAACGACCGACCCGCTTAAACTTCCGACGACGGTGCTTTCAAGGACGCAACATTTTAGATTTAAACAAATAAGCAGATATGAGATCGTAAAACACCTTGAATTTATCCTTAGCAAAGAGGGCGTGAGCTACGAGAGAGAGGCGCTTGAGATACTAGCTAGAAGTGGCGGCGGTTCGCTAAGAGATACGCTAACGCTGCTTGATCAAGCTATCATTTATGGCGCTGGTAATATCACAAAATCAAGCGTGGCAGCGATGCTCGGACTTCTTGATCCAAGTAGGATCGAGCAGATCATCGAACACGTCGCAAATGCCGATAAAAACGCCATTAGAGTGCTTGTAACCGAGCTTGAGACCTATGAGCCAGAGATGATCATAGATGAAATTTTGGCAAATTTAAAGCAGAGATTTTTAGACAACGACCCGAAATTTTCACTTCTTATATATGAGAGATTTTTTAGGATTTTGGCGCAGGCAAAGTCGATGTTAAGCGTATCAAGCGATAATGGCTTTGTGCTGATGCTTATGCTTTTTATAATGATAGAGGCGCTAAATTTACAAGATATCGATGAAGCCATAAAGCTTGCTAAGAGCGAGCCTAGCGTGGCTATAGAGCCAAAAGCTGGCGTGAGTGAACAAATTTTAGCCCTAAAAGAGGCACCAAGGTCGCCGTACGAGCAGTTTGTGGCAAAAATTTATGATAGAAGCTTTGAGCTTGGAGAAATTTTTAAAAATCACATAAGTTTTAGCTTTTTAAACGAAAATGAGCTTGGCTTGGTCGTCAATGCAACTGGTGATGAGCTGGCATTTTTCAAAAAAAGCTGGGGCGTAATGCATGAAATTTTACATACAATTTTTGGTAAAAAGATCAAGATCGTAAATGCTAAAACTCAAATTCCTGCTGCAAAGTCTGAGCCACAAACTAAGCCACAAGAGCCACAGGATAAATATAGCTACCTTGACGAGGAGATCGCTAAGATAAAGGCTAGACAGCAAGACGAGCAAAAATATGAGCCAGTAAAAGAGCCTGTTATGGCACGACAGATCGAGGCAAATACGCTATCTCAGCCACAAAATGACTTTGCAAAAGAGCTGATGTCGCTAAGCCAGAGCAAGAGTCCAGAGGAGCTTAAAAAGCAAAGAGAAGAGGGCGTTATAAAAGAGGCAAATAGGCTCTTTGGACAGCCTGAAGTGCAAAATAGCTAGGGAATTTTGCTAGCTAAATTTGGACGACTTTTGGGTATAAATTTAGAAATTTGATTTTGTCTTGGTCTAAATTTATAGACGAAATAACCAAATTTAACCTATGGCTAAAAATCTTTCTAGGCTCAAAATTTTAATAGTTTTTCGCCTGCCAAATTTAACTTTCTTTGTGGCGTAAATTTCTAAATAAAAATAGCCAAATTTAAAGCCTGAAATTTTATACGGCTTTTGCATAAATTTACTTACAATGGCAAAAACAGATACTACTAAATTTAAATTCTATATTTTAAAAATTTTATTAAAAAAAGAAGTTTCCAAGCCCAAAAAGAGCTTGGAAGTGCGTTTTAGCAAGAGAAGCAGGTCTTAAACTCATAAGCGGTCGGACGCGCTTCGTAAGGCCAAACCTGAGTTTCAAATTTCACGTGCTGATATGTGTCGATGAAAAGATCGCTCATTATCGGTTTTAGGTATTCGTTGTCACGGATAAGCGCTTCAAGGCTGCCACGAAGCGTGTGTGGGAGCTGCTCGATGCCGCGCTCTCTGATCTCATCAAGGTGAAGTTTAAATAAATTCTCATCCATCGGACCAACCGGCTCGTATTTGTGTTTTACGCCGTCAAGGCCTGCCATTAGCATCGCTGAGAAGGCTAAGTAAGGGTTTGCTGTGCTATCTGGGAATCTCATCTCAGCCCTAACCGACTTCTCGCCAGCGCCGTAAGGTATGCGGATGCTAGCTGAGCGGTTCTGGCTCGAGTAGGTGAGGATAGATGGTGCTTCAAAGCCTGGGATTAGGCGTTTGTAGCTGTTTGTGCTAGGGTTTGTAAAGGCTGCGACACTTCTAGCGTGTTTTAAAACTCCGCCTATGTAATACCTCGCAAAGTCGCTTAAATTCGCATATCCGCCCTCTTTATAAAATAAATTTTTGCCATCTTTCCAAACTGACTGGTGTACGTGCATGCCGCTGCCATTGTCGCCATAAGGCGGTTTTGGCATAAATGTAACTGTTTTGCCGTTTAGGTGAGCCACCATGCGAACTACGTATTTGTAAATTTGAACGTTATCAGCGGCCTCAACTAGGTTGCCATATTTCACGCCAAGCTCGCCTTGACCCTGCGCGACCTCGTGGTGTCCGAGGAAAACTTCAAGGCCAACTTGCTCCAAAACCTGCATCATCTCAGCTCTTAGATCGACCATGCTGTCGATAGGCTGAGTCATCAAGTAGCCGCCTTTTCTGCGTGGGCGGTGGCCTGTGTTGTAGCCATCTTTAAAGTCCGTAGCGTCGTTCCACTCGCCTTCTTCGCTATCTACTTGATACATTGCGCAGTTTGGGCTGTCGATGATCTTGACATTGTCAAATACGAAAAATTCATTCTCAGGGCCAAAAAATGCCTCATCTCCAAGGCCGCTATCTTTTACGTACTGCATCGCTCTTTTTGCGATCGAGCGAGGGCATTTTTCGTAAATTTGACCTTTGTAAATGTCGTAGATATCGCAAAAAACAACGACTGTGATGTCAGAGGTAAATGGGTCCAAAAACGCAGATGTCGCTTCTGGCTTCATTATCATGTCGCTTTTATCTATCGGCTGCCAGCCATGCATCGAGCTAGCGTCCATCGGAATGCCATGTATAAAATGGTCCTTTGTGACGGCCTTTATGTTGTAGCTTATGCTGTGCCATGCGCCGACTAGATCGGTAAATCTAAAATCGACAAATTTGACTTCATTTTCTTTACAAAAATCAAAAAAATGATCTACGCTTTGGACAAATTTTCCCATTTTTTTCTCCTTCTGGTTTTTAATTTTCGTATTCTATCATAAAAC
>NZ_CALACG010000151.1 GCF_937890585.1 uncultured Campylobacter sp. | reverse complement strand
TTTTAAGCATATACAAAGAGATAAAGAGGCTAAAAAGCGACTATCTGCAAGATCACGACGAAGAAATTTTGCACAACTTGCGAGTAAATTTAAGAAAAGTTAGGTCGTTACTTAAAATTTTTAACGGAGTTTTTGATGAGAAAGTGACGCTCTTTTTTGGAGAGAATTTTAAAATTTTGGCAAACTCAACCAATAAAAAGCGAGACCTTGACATATTTCTAGGCTTTTTAAGCGAGCAAAAGCACGCAAATGAGCTAATTTACTTTGTGCAAAAGGCTCTAAATTTAGAGTATGAAAACGTTAGAAGCTACCTTAGTGACGAGGAAAACTACTCATTTTTAAAAGAGTGGGAGATATTTTTAAACGAGGGCGAGTTTTATAGGTCAAAGCTCTTTGATGTAAGCCTTTCACGCCTTGGCTCGTTTAAACTTAGAACGCTTCTAGTTTTGGCTCAAAAGAGGCTAAAAAGTCTAGATCAAGACTGCCCAAATGAGAGCTTTCACAAGATCAGGATCGAGCTTAAAAAGGTGAGATATGCCTACGAGTTTTTGAGTGAGATTTTTTATTTTGACGGGCTTAAAAAGTATGAAGAGCGGCTAAAAGATATGCAAGAGATCTTTGGTGCGCTTCAAGACTATGACGTTTGGCTTGGCATCTTAGAGCGTTTGCCAGAGGCTGCTGGCAAAGAAAAACTTGAGAGCAAAATCTACAAACAAATTTACAAAACTAGAGAAGAGATACTAAAAAAACGGCTTAAATTTATAAAAGCAACTCGCAAGATCTCGCGAAATTTAAAAATTTACTACATATAAAGGTCTAAAATTTATGCAAAAACAAGAAAAAATAGTTGATATGTTTAACCAGATCGCTCCGACTTACGACGTGGCAAATAGGGTGCTAAGCCTTGGCGTGGACGTGAGATGGAGGAAATTTGCCTGCAGATATATGCTAGAAATTTTTAAAGAAAGAGGCATAAATATCGTGGATGTGGCTTGCGGCACTGGCGATATGATGGGGCTTTGGAGTGAAATTTCAAAAGAATTTGGCGTAGAGATAAAAAGCCTAACTGGCATCGACCCATCAAGCGGCATGCTAAAAGAGGCGAGGGCGAAATTTCCAAATTTTAAATTTATAGAGGCATATGCTGATAATACGACGCTTGCAAGTGGCGAGGCTCAAATTTTAAGCATAAGCTACGGCATCAGAAACGTGGTCGAGCGAAAGGCTGCACTAAGAGAGTTTAATAGAGTGCTTGCCCCAGATGGCTACGTCGTCGTGCTTGAATTTACAAAGCGCCAGAAAAAGGGCTTTATAACTGCGCTAAGAGATTTTTATCTAAGTAAAATTTTGCCAAGTATAGGCGGCTTTATCTCAAAAAACAAAGAGGCGTACGAGTATCTGCCAAGCTCGATAGAAAATTTCCTCGATGCAAAGAGCTTTTGTGATGAGCTTGTGGAGGCTGGCTTTGAGATAGAGCTTTGCAAGGGCTTTAGCATGGACATCTCGACATTATTTATCGCTAAAAAGGTCAAAGAAATAAATGCTTAGCGTATCTGAGCTAAATGAAAAAGCAAAGGCACTGCTTGAGGCAACCCTTGACTATGTCGAGGTAAGTGGTGAAATTTCGCGACTTACAAAGCACGCTTCTGGGCACTGGTACTTCACACTAAAGGACGAAAAATCAAGCATCTCAGCTGTGATGTATCGTATGAATAACCAAAAGGTGAAATTCCTGCCAAAAGAGGGCTTGAAGGTTAAAATTTATGGCAAAGTGACCATCTACTCGCCAAGTGGGTCTTATCAGCTGGTGGCTAGTGCTATGCTGCCAGATGGCGAGGGCGAGCTTGAGCTTGCGTTTAGACAGCTTAAAGAAAAGCTCGAAAACGAGGGGCTTTTTGACATCGGCGCAAAAAAAGAAATACCAAATTTACCTAAAAAAATAGCCCTTGTCACAAGCGCCACTTCGGCTGCACTTCAAGACATGCTAAAAGTCGTCACGAGCCGCTGGAGGCTAAGTGAAATTTATATATTTGACGCATTAACTCAGGGCGAAAGTGCCCCAAGCTCGCTCATAAAAGCTTTGCGTAGGGCCGATAAATACGGCGTTGATGTGATCGTTTTGGCTCGCGGAGGCGGCAGCAAAGAAGACCTTTGGTGCTTTAACGACGAGGGTTTGGCACGTGAAATTTACGCTACAAAAACGCCAGTCATAAGCGCTATCGGTCACGAGATCGACTACGTCATAAGCGACTTTGTAGCAGACCGCAGGTCGCTTACGCCAAGTGCAGCTATGCTTGATCTTTTGCCTGATGAAGAGGCGTTTTTTCAGTATCTTGACAGGCTCAGCGACGATCTTGATAGCGCTTTAAATTTAAAGATCACAAAGAAGCAAAATTTATTAAATTTACTATTTTCTAAATTTTCATCAAACGCTCTAAAGGCTAGGATCGAGCTAAAATTTAGCGAGGTAGCAAACAAGCAAAATGCCCTAACAAACGCCGTTTCAAGGAAAATTTTAGTTCTTGGCTCAGCTCTTGGCTCTTTGGAGAAAGCCTACGAGATGAGGGGGCTCTTTTTTGAGAGCACGAAGGGGCTTATCGAGGTTAGAAAAGATGGCAAGAGAGCTGATCTTAGGGATTTAAAAATAGATGATGAGATCGAGCTTATCTCACAAAATACACATAAAAAAGCAATTATCAAGGAGTAAAAATGAGTAGAAAAATCAACTTTAGCGCAGGCCCAAGTGCGATACCACTAGACGTTTTAGAGCACGCAAAGGCCGAATTTACCGACTATAGAGGCGAGGGCTACTCGATCATGGAGATCAGCCACAGAAGCAAGACCTTCGAGGAGATCCACTTTGGTGCGATGGATAAGATAAGAAAGCTTTATGGCATCGGCGATGAGTATGAAATTTTATTTTTGCAAGGTGGCGCGCACTTGCAATTTAGCATGATACCGATGAATTTATATCAAGGTGGCAAGGCGCAGTACGCAAACACCGGCGTTTGGACAAACAAAGCGATCAAAGAGGCAAAAGTGCTTGGCGTAAATGTAGATGTCGTAGCAAGTAGCGAAGATGAAAATTTCTCTTACATCCCTGAGTTTAAATTTAGCGATGACGCCGACTATGCCTACATCTGCTCAAATAATACGATCTATGGCACGCAGTATAAGGCTATGCCAAAGACCAAATCACCCCTAGTTGTCGATGCTTCGAGCGACTTTTTTGCTAGACCGCTTGATTTTAGCAGTATCGGCTTGCTTTATGGCGGCGCTCAGAAAAATGCAGGCCCAAGTGGCGTGACTATCGTCATTTTAAGAAAAGACCTAGTTGGTCGCGTGAGTAGCCAAAACGTCCCTATGTTTTTACGCTACAAAACGCACGTAGAGGCAAACTCACTTTACAACACACCGCCAACTTTTGGAATTTATCTTTTAAATTTAACTATGCAGCACCTGCTAGATCTTGGCGGACTTGCTGAGGTTGAGAGGATAAATGCCAAAAAAGCAAGCACGCTTTATAATATCATCGATAGCTCAAATGGCTTTTATGTGGGACATGCCAAAAAATCAAGCAGATCAGATATGAACGTGAGCTTTACGATACCAAAAGATCATGCGCTTGAGCCAGTTTTCGTCGAAGAGGCGCTAAAAGAGGGCATGCTTGGGCTAAAAGGTCACAGACATCTTGGAGGCATAAGAGCCTCTATCTACAACGCCGTTAGCCAAAGCGACGTTGAGAAACTTGGCGAGTTTATGAGAGAATTTGCCAGAAAGCACGGCTGATGAACAAGGCAAAAAAAGCTTACGATGAAATTCCTTATTTCTCAGCTGCATTTAGCGACTGCTCGCCTGTTAGGATAGAGGCGGTTGCTAAATTTTTAGGCTTAAAGGCGGCTGGCCTCAAAGAGGCTAGAGTGCTTGAGCTTGGCTCATCATATGGCGGCAACATCTTGCCATTTGCCGTCTCGCACAAAGAGGCAAAGGTCGTTGGCATCGACATCTCAAGCCACCAAGTAAAAGAGGGTAACGAGATCGCAAAGAAGATGAATTTAAAAAATTTCACCCTTCTTGAGCGCGACTTTTTGCACATGAATGAGCACGATATCAAAGAACTTGGCGAGTTTGACTATATCATCGCACACGGCGTTTATAGCTGGGTGAGCCCAAACGTGAGAGACGCGCTACTTGCAACGATAAAGGCGCTACTTAGCAAAGATGGCATCGCCTACGTCTCCTATAACACCTACCCAGGCTGGAAGAGCCTTGATATCTTAAGGGATTTCATGCTCTTTGCGAGCGCAAATAGGGGCGATAAAGACTCACTTCCTCACGTCAAAGAGGAGCTAAATTTCTTGCAGGATTATTTGAAATTTAGCCTGCAAAACCAAAGCGACGTTGTCTATAAAGATAGTATGAAACTGCTTTTGACGCAGCTAAATTTCTTGCAAGGCATCATCGCAAAGGGGAGTGATTATTACATTTTGCATGACTTTTTGGAGGCGAGTAACGAGCCAACTTACTTTCATAAATTTGCTAGGCACATCGATAAACACGGACTTTGCTACGTCATAGACGCCTCGCTAAACGATATCTTTGCAAGCTCGACTGGGATTTACCGATTTGACGCGCACATCGAGCAAAGCTACAACTCTCGCATCAAAAAAGAGCAGCTAAACGACTTTTTGTTTAATAGATCGTTTAGAAAGAGCCTTATCGCACACAAAGAAAGGCTAGGTGGCGCTGATGACTTTGACGCGGTGCTTGGAGAGAGCGAGCTAAATAGCTTAAATTCTGCCTACTTTAGCGAGCAACCAAGGACAAAAACGCAAGAAATTTTAAGCAAAGCCTACCCGCAAAGCTTAAATTTAAACGAGGTAAAGGCCCCTCTTGGCTAAAACGAGAGCGAGGGCTTTATGGGTCTACTTGAAATTTTAAACGATCAAAACACTAAAATTTCATCATCAAAGCTTATTGCGCTTGATTATGAGCCTAAAAAAACTAGGCTAAAACCTATGGCAGCAGCGTATCTAGGATATTTTTTGGAGGCTAGTTTGCCAGTTATTTCTTTGGCAAATGAGCTAAATGGCAAGCTAAATTTAAGCGTTGAAGAGATCAAAGCCGCCTTGAAATTTGACGGCAAGACTAGCTTTAAAGAGATCGCAAAGGGCGTAAATTTAAGCGAAGATGAGCTAAAAGAGCTTGCTTTTAAACTAAGCGAAGCCTACTTTTTTGAAGAAATTTAAAAAAAGAGCGTGGCAAATTTAGCCATGCTCTTACTCAAAAAACATATCTTTTAATATCAAACATATCATCGCTATGTAAAAGACCAAAAACCATTTTTTAAGTGTTTTTTTGTCGGTATTTTGCGTCTTTTTGGTGCCAAAGTATGCGCCTATTAGCGAGCCAAGACCTAAAAATGTGCCCTCAGCGTATGAGATGTGACCATTTAGCGAGAGTGAGATGAAGCCGGCAATGGCTGCAAACATAACGAAAAATACGCCCATTGAGACCGCTTTTTTCAGCTCATAACGCAAAAAGCCTACCAAGATCGGCGCGATAAAGACGCCTCCGCCGATGCCGATGCTAATGGCAAAAACGCCAACAAAAACGCCAACTAAAAATAGCAAAAAGACCGAGTTGTTGGCATTTGAGCCGTCGCTGTTTGGCGAAAAGTATAGCTTTATAAGAGAGAAGATAAAGGTCACTAGAAGCATCGACTCAAGTAAGAGCGCAGGTGCGTGAGAGACGATGATACCGCTAAAGCTTGCGCCCACAAGACCGCCAAGGCCCAAAAATACGCCGCGGTTCAGCTTTAAAAGTCCAGCTTTGTAGTTTAGGTATGAGCCAAATGTCGCGCTAAAGATCATCTGCATGACGCTTATGCCAATGGCAGTTTTGACGTCATACCCGAAGGCGACCATGATAGGAACAACGACTGTGCCGCCACCTATGCCAAAAAATCCAGCTATATAGCCAACGCCGATACCTAATATGAAAAGTTCTACAAAAAGCATGATACTCCCTTGTGAGGTCAAAATTTTAGCCAAGTGCGCTTAAAAAAATAGTAAAAAAGGCGTAAATTTATAAATTTAGTCAAAATTTCAAAAACTAAAAGCGAACTTTTTTTATAATGATTAAAAATTTAAAAGGAAAAATATGCTTTTAGAACAACCGCTCCTTTATTATGAAGCGATCAAAGAGAAATTTAAAAATAGCTACCTAGCCGAGGACAAGACGCAGATCATTATCGGCATCGACTGCGAATATATCGACGAAAAGGATATGGATTTTTACGGGCTTAGAAGCTACTTTGATACTAATCGTAACAAATTACTCGCGCCTTTTGCAGGGCTTTTTGGCGTTTTTGCTTATAGCGGCGTGAGATACTTCGAGTATATCGGCGAAGAGAAGGCTAAAAAATATGAATTTCCAAAATTTATCTACGCCGACGCTAAAGCATATATGCACTTTGATAAGATGAGTAAAATTTACACTTTTTATGGGGATAAAGAGAGGTATTATGACTTTTTGCTAAATTTAAAGGCAGAAGATGAGCTCCAAAAAGAGTGCGAATTTAGCGTAAAAACTGATCTTAGTGAAGAAAAGAAACACTTTGAAGATATGGTTGAAGTGGCAAAAGAGTATATAAGAAGCGGCGACGTTTTCCAAGTAGTGCTTGGAGAGCTGCTTGAAATTTCAACAAATATGAGCAGTTTTGACTTTTACAAAAGGCTAGCCATCGCAAACCCAAGCCCATATATGTTTCATTTTCCTACACCTTATGGCGATGTGGTCGGCTCATCGCCTGAGCTTGTTTTTGAGATGAAAGGGGAGCAAATTTTTGTAGCACCAATCGCTGGTACAAGACCAAGAGGCGGTGACGCAAACGCTGATACGGCACTTGAGAGAGAGCTTTTAAGCGACGAAAAAGAGCTAGCTGAACACAAAATGCTAATCGATCTTGCCAGAAACGACATCGGCAGGGTCTCAGAGCCAAAAAGCGTGGTCGTGAAAAACGCGATGCATATCCAGACCTACGAAAGGGTGATCCACATTGTAAGCGACGTCTATGGCAAGTGCGCGAAAGAGCTTGACCTCTTTGACGTGTTAGCTAGCATTTTTCCAGCTGGTACGCTAAGTGGCGCGCCAAAGATCAGAGCTATGCAGATAATCAACGAGCTTGAAATTTGCGAGCGAAATATCTATGGCGGGGGCATTGGATTTTTGCATTTTAACGGCGACGCTCAGGTGGCGATCCTCATCCGCTCAGCCATCTTTGTGCCAGATAAAAATGGCTTTAGCAGCGTTTTTATCGGAGCTGGAGCAGGCATAGTCTATGACTCAAAAAGCGAAAAAGAGTACGCTGAAATTTGCCACAAGCGTGCAAGCGTGGTAAATGTCTTTAAAAACAGCGCAAAAGAGGTTTAAATTTAAGTCGCGCAAGTGAAAACTTTAAAAATAAAAGGATAAAATAGCTAAATAAGCGATGAAAAGCATAAATTTTTCATTTCCGCAAGGAAAATTTAGAAAAAATGAATTGTTTTTAGAGCTTAAATCTAAAAATATAAAAGGAAAGTATATGAAAAAAGTTTCATTATTTGCATTGAGTGGTATTGTTGCACTAGCATTACTTGGATGCGATGGGGGGGGGTGGCACATAGCCTAAAAGAGGTATGTGAAAATCCAAAAAAACAATATGAAAGCCTGGAAGCAAATGTATATTATAAAATTATAGAATTCCCAATAGGACCAGGTGAAAATTCTCCAAAAGGAGACTATGTAAAATTCTTCGATGAAAATGGAAACGAGCAATATTATATTCTACAAAACCCAAGTGATATAATGGGATATAATATAAGATATTCAAAAAAAGAAGGTAAAATTTTTAAACTAAAAGGAGAAAATCCTAAATGTTACGGTAAAAGCGTCCATGTAGGCTTAATACGAGAAGAATAAAACAATAGTAGTATCTTACTATCAGACGAATAGTAAGATACTTTAAAAAAGGTAGTTAAAATGCCAGGGCAAAATTTAATCCTAGTCATAACGATTTTTGTTTTTATATGTGCATGTTTTATGGCGCATAGGGATAATAAAAAGAATTTGCAAAAAGATAAATAATTAAATTTGCAAGGTGGCAAATCACCCTGCAAAAGCAAATTTGTATTATTTGGCTTTAAAAAGAATAACTAATGCCAAAATAAATTTATCCTAGTTGTAATGACTCTATTTTTAGTGGGTGCACTAAACGTTGGCAAGATGAAATTTAGCTTTGACGAGCGTATCCAGACAAATGTGGTGGCAAATTTCACGCAAATTTATGAGTATAAAAATTTACATATCAAAAAGGGCGAGCGCCTCGGAAATTTCGAGCTTGGCTCAACTATCGTCATACTTAGCGAAAAAGACGCGATCGAGTACAATCTCTTTGAAAACAAAGAGCTTAAATTTGCTGAAGCGATCGGCGGGATAAAAGGGTAAATTTACAGGCTAGCTAAATTTTATGACTAGGCCGTCTGGATAAAAGCAAATTTGATCCAGACAGCGACCTAAATTTAATTTAAAATCTCCAAAATTTATTTACAAGAAACTTAGCCCGTAAAATATCTGATCAAATTTTAAAAGCTGCTAGCCATAAATTTAGCAAAATAACTAGGCTTTAAATTTTATAAATTTAAAGTTGCTCTTTAGCTCGTTTTGAGCCGAGTTTATCTCGCTAAATTCTGACTTTACAAAGCCTATGAGCTCTATCTTGCTCACATTTGGGGACAATATCTTTATGTACTCTTTTTTATCTTTTAGCTCCAAGTCTTGGCTAAAGAGAAGCACTCTGACGTCAAGCTTTAGCATAGACCTTAGCTCAGAGATCGTGGCTATTAGCTTGTCCATGTCAAAGCCCTCAGCCGCCTCATCTACTAGCACTAGCGAGCAAGGCTTGGTTTTTACCTTTATCAAAAGCTCGCTAAAGCTATTTGCGACCTCAAGCGTATTTTGGAACTCGCCAAGCGCGCCGGCAAATATCTTATTTTCAAGCTTTGTGCTCTTATAAACTGCGATATTTTCGTTTTTGATGAAGTTTTTATTTTCTTTTATCGGTTTATAGTTTCGCACATAGTTTGGCAAAATTTGATTTAGCTCGGCTTGGCTAAATGGCTTTTTGATCCACGCATCAAAGGCTGGTAGGATCTCTCTTTCGGAGATATTTGAAGTGTTTGAGACGACGGCTATTAAATTTTGCTTCTCGCTTTGCATAGCTCTTATATCTTTTACGAAATTTGCCGTGTTGTTTTCGAAAAACTGCGTGTCTATGAAAATGGTATTAAAGCGGTTTAGCTGCAGCGCTTGTTTTAGCTCTTTTAGACTGCTAACGCCGATAACTTCGCAGTCAAAGTAGCTAAAGGCCTGAGCTGACATCTCAAGGCTTAGCGGATTTTTATCGCAGAGTAAAAAGCGCACCTTCTCATCGGCTGGATTATCGCTCTTGTTTTTCTCCATATATACGAGCCTAGCGACGCTTAGCGGAGTTAGCGGGTCTTTTAAAAGGACTAGGTTTTTGGCGTTTATGTTTTTGCTCGTGCTCTGCCTTGCAAAGATGATGTCGTACTCTCTTGATAGGCTTTGGTTGCTTGAGATGATATTTTGAAATTTAAGCCCAATATCTTCTAGTGTTTTTGTGAAAAATTCGTTGTATTTGACGTTTATATCAGGCAGATAAGCGATCTTTAGGTCGCGGTTTAGGTTGAAATTTTGCTGGCTTTGTATCTTTTTTAGGTTGAGGATAAATTTAAACTCATTACCAGCTCCGCCAAGCGTGCTTATGTCAAGGCTTGAGTTAAAAAGCTTTAGATAAAAGCTGGCAAGTCTTAGATAAAACTCGCTCTCTTCGTCGTTTAGCTCGTTTTCGTCCTCTAGTCTTAGTGCGTTTAGCTGCTCATCTTTTAGGAAAATTTGATTTGTTCTTATCTTAGTTTCGATGCCTAAAAGTCCGCTTTGGCTAAGGCTATCACTTGTGTTTCTTATCTCAACGATCAAATTTGCAAATTTATCGCACTTTGCGACGATGGCTAGCATTATGGAGTTAAAGATGACGCTTATTTTCTCGGCGTCGCCTTCTAACTCGTCGCTGATACGCGCGTCAAGATAGGTTAGGAAATTTAGCTTTTTGCTCTGCGTAAATGGTATCTGTGCCTCAAGGATATTTGAGAATAAAATTTGCGGATTAAATGGTTTTTGATTTAGAGTAAGGTCTGATAGTCTGGTGTCAAGCAGGCCCTTTATATTGCCGTAGTTTAGGGCTATGATCTGGCTATTTCTTTCTAAATTTTCAAAAACTAGTTCATTTTTAAGGACGTTTTCATCTTTTTTTAAAGTGGCGATCGAGCTTAAAATTTGCTCTTTTGAGAGGTAAAATTTCTTATTTAGCCTAACTAGCAGCCTATCTTTTATCGCTGTAAAGCTTCTTTCTTGCTCATACTTTTGAAGTAGCTCTTTATATAGCGCAATGAAGCTTTCTATTAAATTTTGTGGATTTCTATCGCCTCTTTTTAAAACCTCTTCTCTTATAAGCTTCATTTTTTGATTTAAATATTCTAAATTTCTAACCCAGCCATAGGCTTTGTAGCTAGCGTAAAATAGCCAAATCGAAAAGATAAACATCACAAACGAAAGGCAGAGCGTATAGACTCTAAATTCGTCGTTTTTAGCCTTTAGCTCACTAACTAGCACGCTAGAAATTTCACTAAATAGATCAAACCTATCGTTTTCAAAAGAGTTTATCCGCCTGATCTCATCTTCTGAAATGCTGCTTTTTGTCCTAAGATCGATGCGAATTTGATCAAATCCTTTAGAAATTTCAAGCTCATTTAGCCTTTCAAGCTGTTTTATTATTTCGCTTTTTGTCTCGCCGTATGGGAGCAAATTTATATTTAGATCATTGTATTTTAGGCTATTTATGGCCTCTTTTAGTGAGCTGCTGTTTAGGGTCTCTTTGCCGTGAAGTATGGCGATGATGTGCTGTTTTGCTGTGTTTATGTTGGCAAGGACCTCATAGAGCCTATTTATGACGATCATATATCTTTCTATGTCAGCGTCTATAGCCACATCTTTAAACTCTAGATGCCCGCTTATGATGACTGAGATCGCCATCTCAAAAAAATTATAAAACGAGAGATTGAAGCTCTCCCAGTCTGCTTTTGCATTTTTTAAGACTATTTCGAGCGCATCTTTCATTCTTGTATCATCTGGAGTGTTTGATAGGCTATTTAAGAAATACTTAATAGCAAAATTTTTAGCTGTATTGGCTCTTCTTAGCGCCTCTTCCTTATCTGGCGTTTTTACTTCAAGATACTCTTCGTAGGCTTTTCTTTCAGCGATGATGGTCTTTACGACATTTTTTAGTAAATTTCCTCTGTTTATCTCGTTATTTAGGCGAGATGAGAGCTTGAAGTCGCTAAAAAATATAACTCCCTCGTTAAAGCAATAAATGGCAGAGAACAATATAGATAAAAATACTAAAAATCTCTTAACACTCATAGTCTAACTTTCTTGAAAATTTCTTGCAAAGTGTGCTTATCTCGTTTAGCCTTTCATTTATAAGAGTAATATTTTTTATCTTATTTGGCTGCGAGATCAGCGCGTCAAAGCTCGCTACAAGCGGCGTTATCTTTAAATTTATAGCCGGCTCTTTTAGAATTTTTATACTCTCTTCTAAAAATTTAGAGTCCCTAGCTAGCACCGCACTTTGGATAAATATCATCTTATCTTTTGCCTTTCTTAAAAATATACCAAGATAGGTCACAAACTCGCTTTTGCTTAAATTTAAAAAGCTCGCCGTTTCGTTAAACCAGCTCTCGTTTAAAATTTCCTCATCTTTGCCAAGCAGGTGCCTTTCGTCTATCTTCAGGCTAGGCAGCCTAAGCTCGGTCTTTGCTTTTATCGCAGCTTGCTGGTTTTGGCTGTAAATTTCTGTTTGATCAAGGATCAAAAGCTCAAAATACTCTTCGTTTTTTACTGAGCTGATCTTTGAAAACTTAAGCGTCGCATTTAAAATTTTGCCGTTTTTAGTCTTTAAATTTACTCTTAAATTTGGTCTTTTAGCTAGATAATCTATAAAAACTCCAGGCTCTTTGTAGTCCAAAACTAGCTCGTCAATGTCTTTATGCTCGCTTAAAAACTCCCTTATATCTTTAAATTCAAGCAGACCAAGAGAGATATCTCCCATCGCTAAAATTTGACCGTTTTTGTCGTATATTATCACTTCAAATTTCCTTCTTTGAGCGGTAAAAGCTTTGCCGCCACGCTTTTGTTTGTTATTTTTGCTACTTCGTCTAAATTTGCTTCGCTGATTTTATCAAAACTTCCGTAAAAGCTGATTAATTTCGCGATACTGCCCTCAGAAACGCCAGCTTGTCTTAGCACTGATCTTTGCATATCATTTTTCTGCCTTGTTTTTCTGTGAAAACTGATGACAAATCTATGGCTCTCATCGCGCATTTTTTGGAAAAACTGCAGCTTTTTATCGCTCGTGCTTAGGCTAAAACTGCCATTTTTTGTATAAATTTTATCCTTTGCCTCGCCCTTTGCGCGGTGAGCTTTGGCGTCTATTTTTTCTTTTGAGATAGCGATCACATCGACGTTTGCGCCACTACTTGCTAAAATTTCACAGGCTAAGCTTAAAAGCGCCTCGCCACCATCAATAACCCAAAGATCAGGCGGACTAAGCTTGTCAAACCTAAGTGCTCTAGCAGTGAGGCTCTCTCTCATCTGATCGTAGTCGTTTTTGGAATTTAGGTGCATGTGGCGGTAGTTTTGCTTCGCCCACTCGCCATGCTCATAGCGCACCATCGCCCCTACACTTGCCTCGCCAAAAAGGTGCGAGTTGTCGTAAGCCTCGACCACGTAAGGCGTGTGAGCTAGATTAAAATACTCTTTTATCTCATTTAGTAGCTCGTTATCGTGCGTTTTTAGGTATTTTTCGATGCTAACTTCAGCATTTTTTGTAGCGATCTCGCAAATTTTACGCTTATCGCCAATTTTTGGGCAAGTGATGCTAAATTTACGCCCAAACCTCTCGTTTAAAATTTCCTCCACTAGCTCGCTATCTTCAAAGTCTTCGTGGACGTAAATTTTGGTGCTGATTATTGGCTGATCGGCTATAAAGCTTTTTAAAATAGCCTGCTTATAAGCCTCGTTTATCTCGTCTTTTTGAGCGTTTTTAGCCTGCGTGATATCGGTTTTTACGCCCGTTATCTTGCCACTTTGCACGCTAAATCTCACCGCACAGATCATATCATGCACGCAAGCGACCGAGTAGGCCTCAAAGTCCTCAAGCTTGGCTAGATCAACCTCGACCTTTGTTTGCATATTTTTAAGCGTTTGCATCTTATCTCTAGTCGCGGCTGCTTGCTCGTAGTCTTCGGCCTTGGCATAGTTTAGCATGAGCTCTTCAAGGCGAGCGATTAACAAATTTGGATTTTGCAAAGCGGCTGTGGCATCAGCGACTATTTTGGCGTAGCTCTCTTTTGAGATTTTGCTCTCACATGGGGCGTAGCAGCGTTTTAGCTGGTAAAAAAGGCAGGCTTTTTTGCCTTTGATGCAGGATTTTTTCTGAACTAGGTTGAAATTTAGATAAAGCGCTTCAAGTAGCTCTCCCGCTCCACTAAAATATGGCCCAAAATAGCGTATATTTGAGCCTTTTACCACCTTTCTGGTGATCTCAAATCTAGGGAATTCATCGTTTAAATTTATAAAGATATAAGGGTAGGTCTTGTCGTCACGAAGCAAGATGTTGTATTTTGGCTTAAGTTGCTTGATGAATGAATTTTCAAGTATGAGCGCGTCTGCCTCGCTTGGTGTGATGATGTATTCAAGATGCACAGCCTCGCTTATCATCTTTGAAATTCTTGGGCTTAGCTTTTCAGCTGGGGCTAGGCTTGGGGTAAATTTAAAGTAGCTTTTGACCCTGTTTTTTAAAATTTTGGCCTTGCCGACATATAAAAGTCTGTTTTGAGCGTCAAAATATTGATATACGCCAGGCTCGTTTGGAAGCGTTCTTATCTCGTCTATTAGCATCTTGCCTGCTCATTTTTCTTTAGCAAAATTTCTCTTAGCTCTTCAAATTTCTTATAAATTTGCTCATTTGTGGCTAAATTTTTAAACTCGCCCTTGCTTGCTGGTGTGATGAAATTTGACCTTTGTGGAGGTTGTGGGGCGAAAAATTTTAGATATTTGCTCACGATAAATCTTATATTGTCCTCTTTTTTGTTTTTTATATAGTTTATTTCATTAAGAGGTTTTGGCTCGATGACGCTTGCAAAAATGCTATTTTTATTAAATTTGCAAAAGGTTTTTAATAACCCTTTTATCTCATTTATACTACTATCACGCCTAAGCTCCAAAAGCCCTGAGGGATGAGTGAGAACGAAGGTCAGCACGCCTGCTCTGACGTAGCAAAAAGCTATGTAAAACCGCTTTGATTTCCCCATGAGGCGCAGAAGCTCTTGGCACTCGTCTGCCATGCTTAATTTTTCTTTATACAAAGGATTTTCGTGGATAGCATCTATCATAAATTTGGCGTTTTTCATAGGCTTATCTTATCATCTTTTATTTTAATTTTCGCTCTTTTTGCACTTAGTGGCTGCGGCTACAAGGACGATCCATTTTATGGCGATGCACCTGTAAAAGAGAAAAAAACTGACAAGATCAATAAAATTTGATCTTAAATTTGGCGTAAGATAAAAATGTAATGCAAGCTTAATAAATTTAACTAACCTAAATTTTAGGCTCATTTAAGTAAAATACGCAAATTTTTATCTTACAAGGAGAGTATATGAGGTTATTTGGACTTCTAAGTTTGTTTTTTTTGGTAGCCTTTGGTGCTGACGGAGAAGCTGCGGCTATTGACTTAACTACTACATGGGCGGGAATTTTATCGCTTATCATTTTTGTTGTTGGATACTTTTTCATAGCAGCAGAAGAAAATTTCCACATCGACAAGGCAAAACCTGCCATCTTTATCGGCACGTTTATGTTCCTACTTATCGGTGTTTATATGCTTATAAACGGCATGGATGTGCATTCACTAGAGCACGAGGTAAATCACCTGATCTTAGAAATTTCTCAGATCGTATTTTTCCTAATGGTAGCGATGACATTTATCGAAGCACTCATCGAAAGGGACGTATTTAACGCGCTTAAATATAACCTCGTATCAAAAGGCTACACTTATAGAAAGCTATTTTGGCTAACTGGTGTTTTGGCATTTTTCATAAGTCCAGTGGCTGATAACCTAACGACAGCGCTTATCTTATCGACCGTGCTTTTAACGATAGATAGAACTAATACAAATTTCCTAGTCGCAGGCGCGATAAACATCGTCGTTGCGGCAAACGCAGGCGGAGCGTGGAGTCCATTTGGCGATATCACTACACTTATGGCTTGGGCTGCTGGTAAAGCGCCATTTATCGACTTTTTCGCACTTTTCCCAGCTTCATTTATCGGTTGGTTTGTAACAGCGTTTTTACTTTCACGCGTCGTGCCAGTTGGTAGCCCACACTTTGACCCAGCTACTGAGCCAAAAGTGGTCATGAAAAAGGGCGGTAAAGCGACTATTGCTATTGGTGTATTTACCATCTTTTGTGCTGTTATGATGCACCAGCTTTTCCATTTGCCAGCGATGTGGGGCATGATGTTTGGCTTTTCTATACTTAGCCTTTACACTTACTATTTCAAAAAAGCACACAAAGATGAAGCACCTATGCACGTCTTTCACTATATGTCAAAGATCGAAAACAACACGCTATTTTTCTTCTTTGGAATTTTAGCTGCAGTTGGCGCTCTTCACTATGTTGGATTTTTAAATTACGCTGTATCACTTTATGATAAATTTGGCTCAACAGCCGTAAATATCGGAGTTGGTTTCCTTTCAGCGATCGTTGATAACGTTCCAGTTATGTCAGCCGTCCTAAAAGCAAACCCTGTAATGGGCCCAGATGCTGGCGAGTCCATGAGTCAGTGGCTACTGGTGACACTAACGGCTGGTATCGGCGGTTCGATGATCAGCTTTGGTTCGGCAGCTGGCGTTGGAGTAATGGGTAAATTAAAAGGAATTTATACCTTTGGTGCACATATGAAATACTCTTGGATGGTGGTTCTAGGATATATTGTATCGATCATTGTTTGGTATGTGCAGTTTGAAATTTTTCATCTTTATTTTTAAAAGGTTATAAATGAACAATACGATTATAGTTTTGGACTTTGGTTCGCAGTACACTCAGCTAATAGCTAGAAGGCTAAGAGAAGAGGGTGTCTACACTGAAATTTTGCCATTTAACGCAAAGCTAAGTGAGATAAAAGCGAAAGAGCCAAAAGGTATCATTTTAAGTGGTGGTCCAGCTAGCGTTTATGCTAAAGATGCATATTTTTGCGATAACGGCGTCTTTGAGCTAAATGTCCCTATCCTTGGCGTTTGCTACGGCATGCAGCTGCTTGCTCACACGCATGGTGCTGAGGTTTTAGCAGCTGATCACAAAGAGTACGGCAAGGCTGAACTTAGCGTCGTAAAAGAGCACGATCTTTTTAAAGATACACCTTCAAAACAAATCGTATGGATGAGCCATAGCGACTATGTAAAAGACCTACCAAAGGGCTTTGAGGCGATTGCAGTCAGCGAAAATTCGCCTTATTGTGCTTTTGGTGATGATAAACGTAAATTTTATGCGATCCAGTTTCACGCAGAGGTACAACACAGCGAGTATGGCACGCAAATTTTAAAGAATTTTGCTAAATATATCTGCGGCTGCGAGAGCACATGGAACATGGGAAGCTTTGCTAAAAATAAGATAGAAGAGATCAGAAGAACAGTGGGCACTCACAAGGTGCTTTGCGCAGTTAGTGGCGGCGTGGATAGCTCTGTGACTGCAGCGCTTTTGGCAGCTGCTGTGCCTGAAAATTTGATCCTTGTTTTTGTCGATAACGGACTTCTTAGAACAAACGAAAAAGAGCAAGTTGAAGCTACATTTAGGACCAAGCTTGGCGTTGAGCTAGTTAGTATAGATGCGAGCGAGATCTTTCTTGGTCGCTTAGCTGGCGTCGTTGATCCTGAGAAAAAACGCAAGATCATAGGTGAGACATTTATAGAAATTTTTGAAAAAGAGGCTAAAAAGCATGGCGATGTGAAATTTCTAGCTCAAGGCACTCTTTATACTGACATCATCGAAAGCTCAGTCGTTGGCTCAAGCAAGACGATAAAGAGCCACCACAACGTTGGAGGTTTGCCTGATTGGATGACATTTGAGCTGATAGAACCGCTAAGAGAAATTTTTAAAGATGAGGTTAGAAAGCTAGGACTTGAGCTTGGACTAAGCCGAGAGCTAATCTTCCGCCATCCTTTCCCAGGACCTGGCCTTGCGATCCGCATAATGGGCGAGGTAAATAAGCCAAGCCTTGAGCTACTTCGCAAAGCTGATGTGATCTTGCGTGATGAATTAAAAAGTAGTGGCTGGTATAACAAAACTTGGCAGGCATTTTGCGTACTTTTAAATGTAAATTCTGTTGGCGTTATGGGCGATAACCGCACCTACGAAAACGCTGTTTGCGTGCGCGTGGTCGATGCGAGCGACGGCATGACTGCAAGCTTCTCAAGGCTTCCTTATGATCTACTTGAAAATGTAAGCCGCCGCATTATAAATGAGGTAAACGGCATAAACCGCGTAGTTTACGACATCTCAAGCAAGCCACCTGCAACAATAGAGTGGGAATAAAATTTATTCAAGATTGAATTTTCAATCTTGAATTTTATTTCTATAAAAATATTTTTAAAGGTTTACCAGATGGAAATAAATGGAATTAAAG
>NZ_CALACG010000150.1 GCF_937890585.1 uncultured Campylobacter sp. | reverse complement strand
CGCTTCAGCTGCGTCCTCGACCAAAGCGATGCCCTCGTTTTGGCAAATTTCGCAAATTTCTTTCATCTTTGAAGCTTGTCCATAAAGATGAGTGACGACCAGCGCTTTTGGCTTTTTAGGTAAATTTGATATCGCTTTTTTAAGTAGCTCTGGGCTTAAATTCCAGCTATCGTCGCTATCTATAAAAACTGGATTTGCTTTTTCATAAAGTATCGGCGAGACTGAAGCCATGAAAGTAAAGCTAGAAGCTAGCACAAGATCACCCTCTTTCACGCCAAGGACGCGAAGCGCTAGGTGAAGTGCCGCAGTTCCAGCGCATAGTGCAAGCGCATCTTTGGCGCCAGTGTAAGTTTTTATGCTCTCTTCAAATTTATTGACATACTCGCCAAGTGGCGCTATGTAGTTGCTTTCAAAAACTTTTTTTATATATTCCTGCTCTTTTCCACTCATGTTTGGTGGAGATAAAAAAACTCTATCCATTTTCATACCTTTCATGATTTTTTGGCGATTTTAGCACTTATTTTTAAATTTATATCTTAGCGCGCTCGCATGCAGGCACACCATACGCCTTTATGCCGTCCTTTATATCTCTAACGACCACGCTTCCAGCGCCTATGATGCAGTTTTTACCGATGCTTATACCTTGAATGACGCTTGAGCCAATGCCAACGTGCGTAAATTCGCCCACGCTAACGTTTCCAGCAAGGGCTGCATTTGGGCTGATGTGAGCAAATTTGCCTATCACGCACTCATGCTCTATCACCGCGCCAGAGTTTATGATAGCGCCCTCTTTTATGCGAGCTTTTGCGTTTATCACGGCATTTGGCATGACCACTACGCCTTTTTCTATCACAGCGCTTTCGCTCACTACCGCACTTTTATGGATCAAATTTACTATCTCAAAGCCAACATCCTCCACCTTTTGGCTGATCTTTTGCCTTGTTTTATTATCACCTATGGCTATTATGATGTCAGCTTTTTCAAGCTCTGGGCTAAATTTAAACTCACTAGCATCGTCTAAAAAAGCTATCTCATCATAGCCATTATCTCTAGCGATGTCAGCGATCACAAGCCCATGCCCACTCGCTCCGTAGATGTAAATTTTCTTAGTTTTTGCCATTAAATTTCTCCGTAGTCGCCTGCCCCTCTTTGCTGACGCCACTTCGTTTTAGCACCTTTTCAATGGTCTGCAAAGCGATCTTTACATCAAGCATAAAGCTTAAATTTTTAGCGTAATAGACGTCGTATTCAAATTTTTTCTCCCAGCTTATGGCGTTTCTGCCGTTTACCTGCGCTAGACCCGTGATACCAGGGCGCACGTCGTGGCGGTGCTTTTGCGTTTCGTTATAGATGGGTAGATACTCAACCAAAAGCGGCCTTGGTCCGATAAAACTCATGTCGCCTTTTAGCACGTTAAAGAGCTGTGGCAGCTCATCAAGGCTAAGAGAGCGGATAAGTTTGCCAAATTTACCAAGACGCTGCTCATCTGGCAAGAGCTCGCCATTTGCGTCACGCTCGTCGCTCATCGTCTTAAATTTATAAATTTTAAAAATTTTCTCATTTAGCCCTGGTCTAGCCTGCGTAAAAATGACATCGCGGCTTACTTTAAAATAGATAAAAATCGCCGTAGCTATGATGATGGGCGATGTTAAAATGAGCAAAAACAAAGCCCCCAAAATGTCAATCGCCCTTTTTAAAAAATTTCTATACATCTATAAATTTCCTATAAATTTCTATATATCTTTTTGCGATTTGCTTCTCGTCAAACTCGCTAACCGCCCAGTCTCTGCCATTTTGCCCAAGTCTAGCGCAAAGCTCCTCATCATCAAGCAAAATTTTGATCTTTTCTGCTAAGTCATTTGCGTCTTTTACCTTGCATAAAAGTCCGTTATAGCCCTCTTTTACAGCTTCATTGCAGCCTGTAACGTCACTTGCAACGACTGCTTTAGCCATACTCATCGCCTCTAAAACCGTTCTTGGAAAACCCTCTTTATAGCTTGGCAAAGCAAGCAAATAAGAAGCCTTTAAAAGCTGCGGTATGTCGTTTCTAGCGCCGAGATATCGCACTTTGCCACCTTTTAAAAAGCTCTCGTCCGCGGTTGATTTATTACCAGCAAAGCCTTCGCCAACAAAGACAAATTCGCAGTTTTTGTAGCCATTTAAAATTTCTGCCGCCTCGTAAAATTCACGAACGCCCTTGTGCCACATAGCTCTTGCGATCATTAAAATGACCTTTTTTTCACCAAGGTCCGCTGCCTGCGTGATAGCTGGGTCAAATTTAGCAGTATCCACGCCGACACTTTTTATGCGGTACACCTTGCTTTTGTCTATCAAATTTCTTGAGATCAGATAGTCTGGATCTGCGTCATTTACGAAGATGCAAGCATCAGCCTTTGCAAAAGAGAGCTTATAAAGGCTCTCCATGACAAAACGCACGGCCTTTGTCTTAAGATCATCATCGATATAAAAGCTGCCAAGGCCTTCAACCAAATTTATCACGTGCTTTATGCCAGCATTTTTAGCGGCAAATGTGCCAAAGACATTTGACTTGTGAGCGCCAGTTTGCAGCAGGTCTAAATTTAGCTCGCTTAAAATTTGAGATAGTTTTTTTGAGTTATTTATCACGGTTAGTGGATTTAGGCTAGCCTTGTCAAGCTCGTAGGTAACGGCGTGAAAGCTTTTAGCAAGCTCATTAGTGAAATTTCCTTTTGGAGCGATAGCAAAAACTTCATGCCCCATATCTTTTAAAGCCTGCATAATAGGGCGTCTAAAAAAGTGTATGCTCATATCAGCGTGGCTTAAAAATCCTATCCTTGCCATATCTACCTCTTTAGCCTATAAACTTTTGCCGCCCCGTCAAGTATGACTGGCTCAAAGACCTTTGGATCGTATCTTTCAAGCACGAAAAGCTGGATGTAGGCGCTATTTAAAATGCTCTCATCAAGGATGATAAATCTGCCATAATCCCTCATAAAAATGACAGAAATGTTTGAACTTTCATTATTTTTATACTCTTTTACATTTAGCTTGCCAGCCTCGTTGTAGTCGGTCTCTATGAAAGATCTTAGTGGTAAGACTTTGCCATCATAGATCAAATTTGTGACATCACTTGTTAGAGTAAATCCACCACTTAGCCTAATGCCCTTTTCGCTTTGTGAGATCGCTCTTGTGGTTATGAAAAGTCCGTTGTTTAAATTTTTGCCACTTTTTAGATCGATCTTGCTAAACTGCAAAATGGTCGGGAAGATGCTAAGCATCCTATCTGGCAGGTAATAATATATCTCTCTGCTCTTTGCTGGCAGGCTAAAATTTGCCTCTTTTATCTCACTAAAAAACTGATCAACGCTTAAATTTCTATCTTTTAAAATTTGAGCCAAGTTACCATTAAAGTGCTCTTTGAAATTTCGCTCAGTGTATTCTACATCGAGCCTTGCCATATTTGCCGAGCTCATCTCATCGCTCCCGAGCGCAAAACTCACGGCAAAATTTTCACGTCCAAGGTGCTTTCCGCCGTCAATTAGCGTTTTAACATCGCTGTAATATCTAATCGGATATCCATAGTCCCACCACGCAAGCACGTAGTCTTCGCGTCCTGCGATGCTTTTTAGCTTATTTAAAATTTCAACCTCTTTATTTACAAAGACTGGCTCAGCCTTGTAGCCATAGATGTGAATGAGCGCTGGAGTAAGCACAAGAGCTGCTATGAACGCTCTTATGAGATTTAAAACAGTCCCTTTTAGCTTTAAATTTGCAAGTACGAACTCCACTAAGTAGCCAAAGCCAAGCGCCATGATAGGCACGGCATAAATGGTAAATCTAAGGCCGCTTTTAAAGGCCAAAAAGCCAAGTGCGAGCATGCCAAGCGAGACGGCAAATGAGCGGTGTTTAAAGCAAAAAAGAGCAACGCCTGCAAGCGAGATCAAAAATGTGATGACATTTGCGCTGATCCTCTCGCAAAATAGCGTAAAATCAACGACGCTTGACTCTTGGATAGTTTGATTGACATTAAAAAAGTGAAAGCTCATGCCACCAACTTCAGGCGCATCTCTAAAGACGTAAAATTTAAGTTGAAAGATTATAGGATTTAGCCCGCCACGGACAACAAAAACGACAAAGATAACCGCCAAAATGCCAATAGCAATTTTTAAATTTATCATCTCTTTTTTAAATAGGCAAAGTGCGTAAATAGCGATGACAGCGATAAATTTAAGCGTTAGATCAAGGTTTGAGATAGCAAGTAAAAGCAGCGAAATTTCAAGGTAAAAAAGTGGATTTTTCCTATCAAAAATGAGCGTATAAAGTAAAAATAGCCCAGTTAAAATGCTAATAAGCGAAAAGGCACTCATATACCACCACATATAGATAAGCACGCTTAAAGGTGCTATTATCAGGCTCTTTGCGTCCTTTTTCTCAAGCACTCTAACAAGCCCCCAAACGACAAAAACGCTAAGTGGGATGATGAGCATGTCAGTGTCGTAATATCCTGCCATAGTGCGGTTGTAGTAGCTATTTGCGATCACTGCAAGAAGTGCAGCGATGAAGCCAGCCATTTTTGCTTTGTATTCATTTGCGATCAAGATAACAGGCACAGCCACAAGCGACGAGAAAAAGACGCTCATATAAATCATCGCCGTCTCAAGCTTGACGCCTAGAAATTTCACGATCCAGTAAGTAAGCGTCGAAAGCGGATAGCCGTAGTAGCTAAGGTCGTTTTCTTGGTGAAAGCCAGCTAGCATGTCCCTTGCCCCCTCGGCAAATGCGTAGCCATCGTTTGTGCTGATCATCAGCTCGTTGTTCCAGAAAAATACCGGATACTCGCTCGCCCAAAAGACCCAGTAAAGCCTGCAAACCATGCCAAAGATGACTGCGGCAAATATCATAAGGTATAAAGAGTAATTTTTAAAAAACAAATTTCTATTCATTAGGATTTTCCAAAAAATTTATAAGCTCGCTCGCTATATTTTCACTATCAAAAAATTTAGCCCGATTATACGCAACATTTTCAAAATTTTGCCTTATCTTTGGCTCGTTAAGCACTTTTATCATCGCCTCTTTCATCGCATTTTCGTCATCAACAGGTACTAAAATGCCAAACTCACTATCGCCCAAAAGCTCCTTTGCGCCGCTCTTATGTTCGGTTGAGATGATAGTTTTTTCGCATGCTAGCGCTTCAAGCAAGACATTTGAAAAGCCCTCAAAACGCGAAGCACAAAGCAAGCAAGAGGCGTTTTTTATATGCCTAAAAGGGTTTTTATCAGTGCCAAGAAGCTTTACTCGATCACCCACGCCAAATTTGTCTATCAAATTTTGCAGCTCATCTTTTAAAGGCCCTTTGCCAAGGATGCCAAGCGTGGCGCGAGGGTCGCTAATCGAAGCGATTATTTTTATTAGCATGGCTTGATTTTTACCGCTATCAAGGCGGCCTATGTTTATGAAAAATGGCTTAAAGCCATCCTCTAGTGGCTCATCTTTTAGCAAATTTATAGTTTTTAGATCAAGGGCGTTATAAAGCACCTTTGTTTTTGCCTCGCTCATGCCAAAATTTCGCACCAGATCCTCTTTATTGCCAGCTGCATTTGCGAGGATTAGATCAGCTTTTTTATAAAGATGAGTGAGTAAAAATTTATTAACTCTGCCGCTTAGATCGTCTTTATATAGGATCGACGGACAGCTTCGCTCGCTGATAACCAGCCTAGCCTTTAGCCCTAAAATCCTAGCAACTCCAGCGATGTAGCATGGGCGGTTCATCAGCACAAACTGCGTGTCGATGCCTAAGTTTTGACAGAGCTTTTTATATTTAAAGGCAAGCATTGGCATCGCTAAAAAGAGCCTTGCAAGCTTCTTTAGCCCGCTCTCGTAAGGATCGCTATTTTCTATAAAGTGGATTTTCACCTCGCTTGGGATCTCATAGGCTATGACCTTGCTCATTAAGATGAGATGAACTTCATAGCGTTTTACCAAAAATGGCAGTAAATTTGCCACATTTCGCTCAGCCCCGCCAGGCCCCATCGAGTATAAAAAAACGGCTAATTTTTTCACTTGCTAACAACCTTTTTTATAAATTCTCGCCACTGCTTGATGATATTTTCTTTGCTAAATAAATTTGCGCTTTCTCTGGCGTTTTTTGCTAGTTTTTGCCTTAAATTTTCATCTTTTAAAAGCATCTCAAGCTTCTCTTTTAGATCATTTGCGTCGCCATTTTTAAAGATAAGTCCGTCTATGCCGTCATTTATAAGCTCTCTTGCCCCCACGGTGTCGCTACTTAGCCTAGCGCAGCCAAATGCGCCTGATTCGATTAACACGTTTGAAAGCCCCTCACTTCTTGAGCAAAGAGTGAAAATTTTTGCCTCGCTATAAAGCTTACTAACATCACTCATGTGACCTAGAAATTTGACGCTAAGCCCTAAATTTAACGCCATTTGCTTTAACTCACTCTCTTGCCTGCCACTGCCTGCGATCTTTATCTCCCAGCCATCAAGCAAGCTCTTATCTACCTTACTAAGCGCCTCAAAATAGACATCATAGCCCTTTACCGTCTCCAGCCTTGCCACGCTTAAGATGACGTTTTGCTTCTCGCAAATTTCAGGCACGTCGATAAAAAGTGGATTATGTATGACCTCGCGATTTTTGGCAAATTTATAGTAGTCGTAGTCGCTTTTACTTAGCACGCTTAAACCATCTACAAATTTATACGAAAAGTCACGCATAGCGCTTGCGATTTTGCTTTTTAAGTAGCTATGCTCGTGGTGCTCGGTTGCTATTAGTTTGCTCTTTAACCCCAAATTTGCCAGCACGCAAGCGACGTTTGTCCAGTCGATAAAGCTAATTATCAGATCAGCCCTTTGCTCCTTAAAAAGCGCTCTAAGAGCCAAAATTTTCTTAAATTTCAAAGCCAACCCAGAGCCACTCACATTAAGGTTTATGATCTTTATCTTTTCACTAAATTTATAAAGTCCAAGATCCTCTTCAAGCAGGGCGATAGTGATTTCATTGTCTTTGCAAAGCTCATTTGCAAGCACGTTTAGCACGCGCTCAGCCCCACCGTTTCTAAGTGCGGCGATGACAAAAAGGATTTTCACTTCACACCTCCAAGCCTTAAAAGCTCCAGCCATTTTTTATAAATTTGCTCCACGCTAAACTCATCAAGTCTAGCTCTTGCGTTTTTAGCAAATTCGCCCATTTTAGCCTCATTTTGCAGCAAATTTGCAAGCTTTTCGCTCATCTGATCAGCGTCATTTATCTCGCAAAGCAAGCCATCAAAGCCATCTTTTATAAGCTCTTTTGCCCCGCTAGTCCTTGTCGCAACCCGCACGCAGTCATAGTTTATCGCCTCTATCAAGGTGTTTCCAAGACCCTCGAAATTTGAGCAAGAGAGCAGCACCTTTGCCCTTTTATAAAGCGAAGCGATGTCGCTAACATTGCCTAAAAACTGGATATCAGCGCCCAAGCTTTTAGCTAAATTTTCTAAATTTACCCTCTCGCCGCCATCTCCAGCCACGGCAAATTTATAGCCGCTTTGCTTTAAGCTTGCAGCTACTCTTACAAACATTTCGCAGTTTTTTATCTTATTTAGCCTGCCAACAAAGATGACTAAATTTTCTTTATCAAAGCTCTCACTGCGTATCTCTTCAAAAAGTGGGTTGTAAATTTTCATCACATTTTTGCAAAATTTCGAGTAGTAGCCAAGATCCTCGTCGCTTAAGACACTAAGTGCGTTTGCAAATGGATAGCTAAGGCGTCTTAGCAACTTAAAAATGGCTCTTTTTGGCGCAAGATAGTTTGTGTGTTCGCTTATGATTACAGGTGTTTTTAGACCCGCTGAGCTAAAGATCACCAAGGTATTTACGGCGTCTAAAAATGATATCACAGCATCAAATTTGCCCTCTCTTATGAGCGCTCTTAAAGCAAGCACCTTTGAAACTCTCTTTTTTAAATTTCCAACCAAGCCAAGCTCATCAGCCCCAACGCCCAAATTTATGAGCTTTACGCCACTTGCTAGCTCGTAAAATGGCTCGTCTTTATCAAATTTAACAAGGCTTACCTCGTGATCCATGCTAAACCTTGATGCGATCACCGCGCAAACTCGCTCCGCACCGCCACTTCTAAGCGTTGATGTGACAAATAAAACCTTCATATGCCAAACCTTTGTTTTATCTTCACTCTAAGCTTTGAAAGTGCCGGTAAAATGCCACTTGGAAGTGGGCTAAGTAGCAAAAATATAAGCGCCTCTTTACTAAATTTAATACTAAGGCTTTTAAAAATGCAACTTAGCATCAGGCCATATTCGCCTGCTATTTTGGCGTAATAAGCGGCATTTTTATACTGGATAGCTAGAAATTTTGGCTCATTTTTTATAGCGATGTCGTAGTGCATATTTGCTGTTTTGATGTAGGCGTTTGCGACGTTTAAAGCGTGTTTGCTGGCATTTAGCGTCGCACTATCGCTTCTTGCGATGCGGTAGATATAAAGTGGCTTTTTAAGATAGAAGACATTTTTTTCAAAAAAGCGGATATAAAGCTCATTTTCGCCACCAAAACTGCTCTCGTCAAACCTAAAACCATCTATAAATTCACGTGAAAAAAGCTTAAAATACTCACCATTTATCCGCCCGCAGTGATAATCAACCTTACTCATTGCCCCACTCTTGTTATATGGGCTTCTACCAGCTATCATCTCGGTCATCACGCCATCTTTTTCGCAGATCGCGTCTGCAAAAACGCACGAATACTCGCCACTTTTTAAAATTTCATAACACTCTTTTATAGCATCTGGCAAAAGCTCATCGTCATCGTCAAGCAAGCAGACAAACTCGCCTGTTGCGTTATCAAAGCCGTTATTTTTATTGCCATTTGGACTCTTTTTGTGAGCGCTGTTTTTTACAAATTTGATCCTAGCGTCGTTAAAACTCTTACAAATTTCTCTCGCACTCTCGTCATCGCCGTCATCTGTTACAACTATTTCTAAGTTTTTATAGCTTTGAGCTAGAGCGCTTTTTATGGCCTTTTGTAAAAGCTCTGGACGCTTATAAGTCGCGGTTACTATGCTTATTAATGGCTCGCTCATTTAGCCCCTTTTAAAAATTCTCTCATAGCCTTGAAGTTTTTCAAGCCGTGAGCAAAGTATAAATTTAATTGTTTTTATGTAGGCCTTTAAATTTGCGCTGTAACCTCTCTCAAGGCGCTCGCCCTCGATGTTTGAGCCACTAAGATCAGTTGGATGCGAAAAAAGGTCGCAAAAATACATCTGCATGCCATTAACGCCTAGTAAATAGTCCCAAACGTCAGTCGTGCAAAGCGCATTTTTGTGAATTTCAAGCAAATTTTTAGCGCTTTTTTTAGTTAGCACATAGGCCCCTGCTCTATAAATGCTTGAAAATGAGTGCTTTGAGACCTGCCAAAGAGGCTTACTTAGGCTAGCATCCACCTTTTTGCCAAAGGCGCTAAACCTGCCCTCCAGCCCATCTTGCATGCCACATATCAGCACGCTGTTTTCAGGCATCTTGCTAGCTGCTAAAAAGGCCTCTTTTATGGCATGATCACCCCCTATCACGTCATCTTCAAAGATGAGGGCAAATTTCGCATCACTTGCCAAAAATGCCTCGTAAGCTTTGACGTGCGAGAGCGAGCAGCCAACCTCTGCTGGGCTTAGAACCTTGCCGTAAGCTTTAAATGATGGCGAAATGATCTTGTAGTACTCCCTCGCGTTTAGCTCCCTGCCATCAACTGCGTCTATTAGATTAAAGCTATCATAAGAGCTAAATTTTTGCTGCAAAAGCTCGCGCCTTTTAGTGTCTTTTGCCAAAGAGATCAGATAAATTTCATTCATTTAAGACCTTTTAAATTTTTTTAAAATTTTACGCCAAACTATGCCTCGCTCGAAGGCATTAAAAAACAAAAAATATCCCAAAACATAAGCTGCGCCAGCGTATATCGCAGCAAAGATAGCAAATTTTAGCCAGTTATCTAAGCTCACAAAGTCCTTGCAGGCAAACATCGCAAGCACGCAGAGCGCAAAAACGGCTAAATTTTTAAAATAAACCCCGTAAAACGTGGTGAGCCTCACCTCTAAATTTAAGGCGGCATTTATAAGGTCAAAGCCAAGAATTCTTATGCTATAAAAAATGGCTGCGACGATGACGATGCCATAAACGCCGTAACCACTAAATTTAAGCAGTGCGATCTGCGCTATGATCGTGCTAACGCCAAGGATAGTGTTGGCAATGGCTGGTCGACGAAGCTTGTTTGTCGCGCTATCAAGGTTAAAAAGCGAAAAAACAAAGCTTATAAAGACGATCGGCACTAGCGTGATCATCGAGACATTGTAGATAAATTTAACCTCATCTGCGCTTTTAAAAGGTAGCCAAAGCGTGTAGAAATCCAGCCCAAAAACGACGAAAAATGCAGCTGGAGCACTCATCACAAAGGCGATCACCTTCATCGAAAATTTAGCCTCTTTTATGAGGTCCGTGATCAAATTTTTAGAGTAAAGCTCGACAAATTTTGGCGCAAAGATACCGCTAAGCTGCGCTACAAAGCTCTCAAGTATGATAGGGGCAGCCTTGGCGACTGAAAGAAGACCAGTGGCGTTTGCACTTACGAAAATGTTGCAGATAAAAAGGTCCATGCCTGTTAAAAGTATGCGGTTTAGCGCATTAAAGCTGTTCCAAATGCCAGAGCTTAAAAGCTCTTTAATCTTAGAAAAGTCAAATTTACTAAGGCTAAATTTTAACTCTGGCGTGATGCGAGCAGACATAAAAATGGTGCTAAAAAAGACAAAAAGGCTAGCAACTAGCGCTGAAATGGCGATATATGAGATAAATGGCTTGAAAAAGTAAAAAAGTGCGACGATAAGGGCTGCTAGGATCGCGCTTGAGATGGCATTTCTGATGGAGAGCAGATAGAGCTTGTTTGTCACAAAGGCACATACCGTCAAAACGCCGTTAAATAGCCCAACGCAGAAATTTATAAAGTAAAAAACAAGGGTCATTCTCACATCAAAAAGTAAATTTTCAGGGACATTTAAAAAGCTTTGCAAATTTAGTATGAAAACAGAGCTTATCGCCACGACAACGGCACAAAAGAAGATATTTACCACAAGCACTGATGAGTAGTAGGTGTTTGCAAGGCTTAGATCTTTTTTGTGCCACGCATGAGCGACAAAGCGGCCACTCACTGAGTTTATAGCCACGCTCACGACTGCGGCGTAGCTAACGATGGCGTTGCTAAGGCCTACAAAGCCAAATGCCTCGTTGCCAAGGCTCTTTAAGATAAATGGCGTAAGAAAGAAATTTATGCCCATTGATACGACAAAAACGACGATAGAGCTTATTAGATTGATTAGCATTAGACTTTTAACCTGTAAATTTTTACACCACTTGAGATGATAAATGGCTCAAAGTATCGCTCATCGGCTCGCTCAAATATAAAAAGCTGCACAAGAGCTGAATTTAAGGCATTTTCATCAACTAAAACCACGCGAGCGTAGTCCTCTAAAAATAAAACAGAAATTTTTGCCTTTTCATCGATAGTTTTTTCATCTATTTGTAGCCCTTTACCAGAGCCTTTTATCTTATAAAAGGACTTTACAGCCACTTTCTCGCCGTTTTGTGTGATAAATTTTGGCTCTTTTAGCGGCAAGATATAGCCATTTCCAAGATCTATGCCAGCCTCGCTAACGCTACTTATAGGGCTAACGTAGTAAAAAAACTCCTCTTTTGGCCTCTCGCCGCTCATAACGTCGATGTAGCTATATCTAAAGACATTTGGGGCGATATCTATCATATCTGGCAAAAGATAGTAAAAAACCTCTTTTTTTGCCATTGGCAAAGTGAAATTTGCGTTTTCAAGCTGGTTTAAAAAGAGGTTTAGATCGCTTGTATTGTGATCTTTTAAAATTTCTTCTAGCACTCTACTCTTTTTCTCAAACGAGATGTCATTGTACTCACTCACTACTCTAGCTAGCTTGGCTGAGGTTGCCTCATCTTTTCTTAAAGCAAGGCTAACAAAATAGCCGTTCTCGCCACCTTGCCTGCCAGGATCATTTAGCGTCTTAACATCGGCAAAGTATCTTACCGCATATCCATAATCCCACCACGAAAGCACGTAGTCATCGCGCTTAGCAGTCTTTTTTAACTGATCAAGTGCTGTTGCCTTATCGTGCGTGATCAAAGTATGAGGTCTATAAGAGTAGGCGATATCTAAATTTGGAGCAAGCGCAGCAGCCGCAAAGATAAAAAAGGATAAATTTTTAAGAGAATTTCTAAGATCAAATAAATTTAAAAAAAAGTGCAAGAAATATCCAAAACCAAGCGCAACAAGCGGCGTTATATACATAGCAAATCTAACTCCGCCAAATAGCGATAAAGCGCCAAGTCCAAGCAGTGGCAAGCTAAGTAAAAATGGGCGAAATTTAAAACAAAGCGCCAAATATCCAACTGCTGCAGTTAGCAAAATAAGGATGTTTCCAGCCATGAAATAGACAAAATATAAAGGGCTAGCGCTTTTTACCTCGTCAATTAGCGTGTATTCGCTTATAAAGTGAAATTTACTTGCAACCTCTGAGCTGCTTTTTAAAACGTAACTGCCAATCTTTGAGACAATAAAATCAAAACCACCAAAATAGATAAAAATAGCCAGCATAATAGCTAGAAAAATGCTTAAAATTTTGGGTGAAAGCAGTTTTTTATATCTGCAAAAAATGGCGTAAAATGAAGCAATGACCGCTAAATTTAAAATCAAAATTTTATTTGCAATGAGTGGATCTTTTGAAAAAATATTAAAACTAACGATGCTTATAAACATAAAAAATATCGCTTGGTAGTTTTCTATCCTGCTTCGCATAAAAGCAAGTGTGTAGATAAAAAAGATAAAAATGATGCTTAAAATAAGAGCATAAGAGCTTTGATACCACCAAAGATAAAGCGATACAAAAAGCCCCGGTAAAACGATAAATTTTTGTTCATTTGCATTTAAAAGTCTGATCAAAAGATAGATGATGAAAAGCGCAAACGTAACATTTAGCATATCGCTATCAAAGTAACCAAGCGACGTTCTTACAAGATAGCCTGGCAAGATAACGCTCATAAATGCCGCCACAGCCCCAGCTTTTAGAGCTTTAAATTCATTTGATATCAAGATAACTGGAAGCGCTATAAGCGGTGCTAAAAGCGCACTCATATAAAACATCACGCTTTCGATCTTGAAAGGTAAAATTTTACAAATATAAAAAACTATTGTTGAGATTGGGTGATTAAAGGGGCTAAAGTCATTTTGCTGATGAAAGCCAGCAAGCATATCTCTAGCGCCCTCTGCGTAATAGTATGCGTCATTTGTCGTAAGCATAAATTCGCCATTAAAGTAAAACTCTGGCATATCCTTTGCCCACAATACCCAAAGCATCCTAGCTGCAAATCCAAACAGATAAGCAGCCAGAAAAATAAGTAAAATTTTACAATTTACGCTTACTTTGTGCACTAAATTCCCTACAGCCTAGCGTCAGCCTCTGGGTAGATATTTTTTATATCATAAACCAAGTGGCCTTTTAGGTTGAGCTTTTTAAATTCATTGTGAGCTACGGCGATCACGATGCAGTCGTAGTCGTCTAGGTTATACTCTTTTACTAGATCAAAGCCGTACTCGTGTTTTACCTCAGCGCTATCAGCCCAAGGATCGGTCACATCGACCTTGCAGCCAAAGTCTTTTAGCTCATCGACCACGTCTATAACGCGAGAGTTTCTTATATCTGGGCAGTTTTCTTTAAATGTCATACCAAGAACAAGCACACGCGCTTTGTTGATAAGCACACCTTTTCTTATCATTAGTTTTATCACTTGATCGGCTGCGTATCTGCCCATATCATCGTTGATGCGGCGACCTGCTAGGATCATTTCAGGGTTGTAGCCTACCTCTTGAGCTTTGTGAGTTAGGTAGTATGGATCTACGCCGATGCAGTGACCGCCGACTAGACCTGGGCGGAAATTTAAGAAATTCCACTTCGTGCCCGCAGCCTCAAGCACGTCGATAGTGTTGATGTGAAGCTTTTCAAAGAGCATCGCAAGCTCGTTTATAAAGGCGATGTTGATGTCGCGCTGAGTGTTTTCGATGACCTTTGCAGCCTCTGCTACTTTGATGCTTGAAGCTTTGTGAGTGCCAGCTGTGATGATAGAACGATAAATTTCATCGACCTTGTCAGCGATCTCTGGGGTTGAGCCACTTGTTATCTTTTTGATCTTTGTAACAGTGTGCTCTTTATCGCCTGGGTTTATGCGCTCTGGAGAGTAGCCGCAGAAGAAGTCTTTATTAAATTTAAGCCCGCTCTCTTCAAGAAGCGGCACGCAAATTTCTTCTGTAACGCCTGGATAAACGGTGCTTTCATAGACAACGATGTCGCCTTTTTTAAGCACTTTTGCCACGCTCTGGGTCGCTTTTACCACTGGGGTTAGATCAGGGCGTTTATTCTTATCTATAGGAGTTGGGACAGTTACGATGAAGAAGTTGCAGCTTCTGATGTCATCTAAATTTAGGCTAAATTTCATGCCATTATCGATCGCTTTTTTCATCTGCTCGTTGCTAAGCTCAAGCGTTCTATCATAGCCACTTTTAAGCTCTTCTATACGTTTTGCATTTACGTCAAAGCCAACTACTTCGTACTTCTCACTAAAAGCTGCTGCTAGTGGAAGTCCCACATAGCCAAGTCCTACTACTGCTATTTTCATTTCTCTTTCCTTTTTAAAATTTTTGGTTTTATTGTTTCTACACGTTCATAAATTCTTATCTCTGCGCCCACACCTTGCGGAGTTACGATCCTGATGGGGCTAATGCCAGGTAAAATTTGAGCAAATTCATAATAAATTTGCCTCTTTTTATTTTTGCCGTTGCAAGGCTTAAGCGGCGCATCCTCTGCGCTAAATTCATAATAAATCCCGCTTTTATCCTCTTTTTTATCTAAATGTCCGCCCTCTAGCATAGCAAATTCACAGTCTGTTTGCATCTCTTTAAAAAATGCAACTTCATATTTAAAATAATCAACCGGCATCTTTGAGACAGGTAGCTCAAAAACCTGCTCTTGCGTCTTTGCCTCGCTTTTGCCTGCCGCTTCGCTGGCTAAGAGCGTAAAAGGCAGCAAAAAAACTATGAGAGATAAAATTTGCTTCACGCTTTGACGCCTATTTGGAAGTATTTAAAGCCATGCTCGGCTAAAGCTTTAGCGTTATACTGGTTGCGTCCATCAAATATGACAGCGTTTTTTAGCCTCTCTTTGATCTCCATAAAATCAGGCGATCTAAACTCGCTCCACTCTGTCACAAGCACCATAGCATCGGCATTATCAAGAGCGTCATATTTATTTTTAGCGTATTTCACATCTAAATTTGGCATATATTTTTTAGCTTCTTCGCTTGCTTTTGGATCGTAAGCCACCACTTTTGCGCCAGCTTCATCTAAAAGTTTTATCAAAGTTAGCGAGCTAGCCTCTCTCATATCATCGGTATTTGGTTTAAACGCAAGGCCCCAAAGCGCGATCATTTTGCCCTTTAGATCGCCGCCAAAGAAGTTATAAATTTTCTCAAATAGCACTCTTTTTTGTGCCTTATTTCTTGACTCGACCGCGTTTAAAAGCTCTGGTTCAAAGCCATTTTGTCTAGCTGTATAGATGAGCGCCTCGACATCCTTTGGAAAGCAGCTGCCGCCATATCCGCAGCCTGGATAGATAAAGCTATATCCGATCCTTGAGTCACTACCGATACCTTTTCTTACTAAATTTACATCAGCTCCCACACGCTCGCAGATATTTGCTATCTCGTTTATAAAGCTGATTTTAGTCGCCAGCATCGAATTTGCAGCGTATTTTGTCATCTCGGCTGACTTTACGTCCATGCAGATAAGCCTGTCGTGATTTTTCATAAATGGCTCATAAAGCTCTCTCATCACATTAAAGCCCCACTCACTGCTAGCTCCGATAACAACGCGGTCTGGCTTTAAAAAGTCCTCGACTGCCGCACCCTCTTTTAAAAACTCTGGGTTTGAGACTACTTCAAATTTAACCTCTACATTTCTCTTTTTAAGCTCAGCCTCGATCACCTCATGCACCTTAGCTCCAGTGCCCACTGGAACGGTTGATTTATCGACTACGATTAGTGGTTTGCTTAAATTTTCTCCGATAGATTTTGCAACTGAAAGGACATATTTTAAATCCGCCTGTCCATCAGCGCCCATAGGCGTGCCAACTGCGATAAATAGCACATCTGCATGCTCTAACGCCTCGGTTATCTGCGTGCTAAATTTAAGCGAGCCATTTTTGTAGCACTCACTCACGATATCAGCAAGCCCAGGCTCATATATCGGCACGACGCCGTTTCTTAGCGCCTCGATCTTTTTGCTATCGACATCGATGCAGATCACGCTGTTGCCCATTTTCGCAAAGCATGCACCACTTACTAGCCCAACATATCCGGTTCCAATTACTGCTATTTTCATGCTTATCCTTAAATTCTCTTTTCCCACTCAAGGGCGGTTTTTATGATGAGCGCTAGATCGTCTCTTTTTGGCTTCCAGCTTGTTAGCGAGCGCAGTTTGCTTGCGTTTGAGATGAGGATAGCTGGGTCGCCGTCTCTTCTTGGCGCATTTAGCACTTTAAAATTTACTCCGCTTACTTTTTTTGCACTCTCGATGACCTCTTTTACGCTAAATCCTCTGCCATATCCCACATTAAAAGTTTCGCTACCATTTTGACCGATATACTCCAGCGCACTTATATGAGCGTCTGCTAGGTCGCTAACGTGGATGTAGTCTCTTACGCATGTGCCATCTTTTGTCGCGTAGTCATCACCAAAGATACCCATGCTCTCACGCTTGCCAAGGGCTGTTTGCACGGCTACTTTGATAAGGTGCGTGGCGTTTGGATAGTTTTGACCGATAAGCCCCTCCTCGTCTGCGCCTGCTACGTTAAAGTAGCGCAAAATCGCAAATTTGAAATTTTCATTTGACACAGCGTAGTCTTTTATGATCTGCTCGCTCATGAGCTTGCTTCTGCCGTATGGATTTATCGGATTTGTAGGCGTTGTCTCGCTAACTTCTGCCACGTCTGGCTCGCCATAAACTGCAGCAGTTGAGCTAAATATAAATTTATTTACATTGTAAGTTTTTGCGTATCTTAGCACCCTTGCGACGTTTGCAGTGTTGTTTAGATAGTATTTTAGCGGCTCGCTCATACTCTCAAAGACCTCAATAAACGCTGCAAAATGGATGATCGCATCAAATTTGCCATTTGCAAAAATTTCGCTCAAATCATCTTCTAAATTTGCATTTATAAATTTAAAATTTCCTATCTTTTGGAGTGCCTCAAGTGCTTTTTGTGAGCCCTTGCAGAGATTATCGATGATGGTTATCTCATCTTTGCCTTGCTTTAAAAGTGCTTTTACTACGTGGCTGCCGATATATCCAGCTCCACCTGTTACTAAAATTGCCATTTTTGCTTCCTCCCCTTAATTCAACACGTCTTCTGCGTGATCTTTTTGTAATGTTAAAATACGTGGACCATCTTTCGTAATGGCTAATGTATGTTCGAATTGGCAGCTTAGTCCACCATCTAATGTATGAGCTGTCCAGCCATTGCTTTCCATTTCCGCTTTCCAAGTACCAGTATTCACCATCGGTTCAATAGTGATGACCATTCCCTCTTTCAAGCGAAGGCCTTTTCCAGGTTCTCCGTAGTGAGGAACTGCTGGGCTTTCATGAATCGTTGGTCCAATTCCGTGTCCAATAAAGTCACGAACAACCGATAACCCTTCACTCTCAACATAAGTTTGAATCGCATGACCGATGTCCCC
>NZ_CALACG010000149.1 GCF_937890585.1 uncultured Campylobacter sp. | reverse complement strand
TTTATAGCAAGCGTTGCTCTTTGTGAGTTTTCATTTGTTATCTTCGCGTCGCTTGAGTTGGCTGATATGTTGTTAAAAGTCTGATCAAAGCCATTTAGATCAAGCGCTCCACCGCCATTGCCAAAGAAAATTTTGTCATTTAAATTTTCATTCACGCCAAGCCTTAAGAGCCCTCTGCCACTTGTTAGATAAATTTTATCAAAGGCATTTAAAGCTCTTAGCTCAACCACGCCCTCGCCTAGCCTTAGTGGTTTGTTGCCACTTGAGCTTACTATCAAGCTGCCTTTGCCTAGCTTATGCACGCTTGTGTCTGAAACGACGTTTAAATTTAAACTTGCACCCCCAGCTATGTCAAAACCTGCAAATTTTGCTATCTTGCTACCATTTGTGCTATTTAGCGTAAGATCTCCGCTATTTACGACGATACCGCCATGTCCTAAGTCTAGATTAGAGTTTAGCGTGATGTTTGAGCCATTTACGCTGCTAAATATATTATCTTTATTTTGCACTAGCGCGCTGCCTAGGACATTTACGCCACTTACTAAATTTTCATACTCTTTTTTATAGTCGTTAAAATCTCTTGCAGTAACGATAGATGCGTAGTTTTTATTATCCTCAACTCCGGTTAAAACGCCTACTAAGACCCATTTTTGAGCTACCGTGTCATAGACAAAAAACCCAGAGCCACTATCTCCTGGCAAAAGCCTATTTCTAAAGCCCCTATTCGAAGTCATAAATAGATAAACCCCGGGTTTGCTTACACTTGAGTAATGGCTCTTATAAACCGCAGAATACGCCACTCCTATCTCATTCACGCTTGCGCCAAGTGCGTTATTTACTATATTTTGGTTCTCAAACTCAGTAGCGCTCATCACCTCAGCAAAGCCATCTGAATCGCTCTTTGGCTTTTCAAGGGCAAGTGAGCCTGTGCCAGCCTCGTATGCAAGGATGTTCTCGCCGCTAGCTCCGCCGCTATTTTTTATATCTCTAAAACGATCTTCTATCTTTTTTGCATTAGCCTCATCTTTTGTTTGATCTTGACTAGAGATCTCCAAATTTGGCACATCCAGAGGGTCGATCTGCCCTTCGACTATGTATTTTGAAGTTCGCAGATATGTTGTGTCTGCGCCATAAAGCTTTTGCGTAGAATTTGTTGCGTATTCATAAAGTGTGTTGCCAAACCAGCCTCTGTTTTCATTAAAATTTGTAGCAGCTGAGGCAAGAAGTGTGTGATTTGCTGTCACTACAAAACTTCGTCCAAGGGAGGTAAAGTTGCCTTTATTATTTCTTGCGTTGTTGTTTGGGATCTTATCAAACGTAAATTTAGTGCCGTTTCTTTGCGTAAATTCTAGTGGAGCGTCTGAGGCTTTAAAGATGCCTTTGTTTTGCGCAAGATCAAGGTAATCTCTATAAAAATTTGTCCCTATATCCATGACCTGAGCGTCTA
>NZ_CALACG010000148.1 GCF_937890585.1 uncultured Campylobacter sp. | reverse complement strand
CCTGTGTAAAGTATGATCACGCCTATAACTATGGCTGTTAGATACTCCACCCTACCGTAGCCAAATGGGTGCTCTTTATCTGGGCTTTTCCCAGCTATTTTTATGCCGACAATGGTAATGACCGATGAGAGCGCGTCGCTTAGGTTATTTACCGCGTCTAAGATGATAGCGATCGAGCCACTTGCAAAGCCCACAACTGCTTTGATCGCCGCTAAAATGGCATTTGCCACTATGCCTATGATACCTGTTTTTACAATACTCTTATCTCGCGACGTGACCTGCTCTACTACTTCCAAATTTGCTCCTTAAACGATCTTTAACATCACCACGCTAAAGATGATGAGTGATAAAAAGAGAGCCTTTTCTAAATTTACTTTTTCATTGTTAAATACCACCCCAACTAGCATCGCTCCAATAGCGCCTATGCCCGTCCAGATCGCATACGCCACCGACATAGCGATAGTCTGCATGGCATAACTAAGTAGCGTTAGCGACAGCGAGAAATTTCCAACTAAAAGGATAAAATTTGCCCATTTTGTAACTCCGCTACTCTTTTCAAATTTATTGATAAAAAATACGCCACTTACCTCGCAGCAGCCAGCTAGTAAAAGTGCCAAAAAATGTATCATTGCTTCGCTCTTTTTAGCCCGAGCACGCCTAAAATTAGCGTCGCTATGAAAAATAGCCTAATGAAATTTGGCAAAGCCCCATTTGCTGCGTAGTCGCTGATGATCTCGGCTATAACTATAAATATCGTGCCAAAGCCCACAAATACAGCGTATGAGATGCTTACAGGCAGATACTTTAAAGCCTTCATAAACGAGACAAAACTTATGCTTACTAGCAATGTCGTAAGCAAAAATTCACTTAAATTTGACGCGTGCTTTAGCCCATACGCCCAGCCACACTCGGCCACCGCGCCAAGCAATATCCACACAAAACCTCTGTTTGACAAACTACCTAAAATCCTTTTACTATCTCTAAAATTTTTTTCACCATGGCTTTTATCGCATCATTTTCTAAACTATCATCTGTATTTTGCCCAGCTATCGTCTTTAAATTTCCAAAAAATCCAGGGTCAAACCTTAGCTCGCTAGAACCATAATGCCTCAAAACTTCGCCATTTCTAATGACTTCTACCTCGTAAGTAAGGTAGATATTGCCCATTCTGTCGCTCTTGGCAAAGGTTGCTTCGCCTATAAATTCCCTGCGGTGAGTTATCTTTATCTTTAGCTCATCACTTGAGCTAGGATCAAGCAAATTTTCTTTTGTAAGCGCCTCTGTGATTTGCTTATTGTACTTTTTCTCGACCATTTTTGGGCTTTGATAGAGAAATTTTGTCGGCTCGTGGTGTTGCACATGAGTGTAGCTAATGCCCTCAAATTTATACTTGCCAGCAAGTGGCACCTTTGGCTGAGACGAGCTACAACCTACTAAAAATAACACTCCTAAAAGTAGTGCAAAAATCCTTTTCATCTTTTTATCCTTAGTTTAAAAATTTAAAATTTCCTCTATTTTTAGCGTGTCATTTACGACTTTTTCAAGCTCGTCTAAATTTAGCATATTTGGTCCGTCACAAAGCGCCTCGCAAGGATTTATGTGCGTTTCATAGAAAAATCCATCCACTCCAACGCTAGCTGCCGCTCTTGCAAGATACGGCACAAACCTAGCGTCGCCGCCGCTCTTTTCACCAAGCGCACTAGGCATTTGCACGCTGTGAGTCGCATCAAAGATGACTGGCGCAAATTCTCTCATCATCACCAAATTTCTCATATCAACGACTAAATTTCCATATCCAAATGTGCTTCCACGCTCGGTTAGCCAGACGCCATTTGCCTTTGCGACCTCGTATCCATCGCCGCTCACACCTCTTGTCTCAAGCACCTTTTTAACAGAGTGCTTCATAGCAGACGCTGCCAAAAACTGCCCTTTTTTGATATTTACGACCGCTTTTGTCTTTGCAGCCGCCACGAGCAGATCAGTCTGACGGCACAAAAACGCAGGTATCTGCAGCACATCAGCCACTTCGCCAACTGGCTGAGCTTGATAGCTCTCATGGATATCGGTTAAAATTTTAAAGCCAAATTCCTTTTTTACTTCAGCTAAAATTTCACAACCCTTCTCTAGCCCAGGGCCACGAAATGAGCTAATGCTCGTGCGATTTGCCTTGTCAAAGCTCGACTTAAAGTAAAAATCAATTTTTGGATTTTCACTAAATTTAACTAGCCTTTTTGCCACTTCAAAAACAAGCTCCCTGCTCTCTATCACGCAAGGTCCAGCGATTAATATCATATTTTCTCCTTTATTTTTCTTTAACAACTAAAATTCCACTCACCACGACAAGTACAATACCTGCGAGTGCCAGGTGATTTGGCAACGCATCGCCCATAAAATAGCCAATGATAAGCGTAAAAATGACGTCTGCATAGCTAACAGCAGCGATGACGCCAGCCTTTTTACCGACTGCAAATGCCTTTGTCATAAACGCCTGAAAATAGTATCCGCTAAGCCCCATTAGCAAGATAAAAACGACATTGTGCCAGCTTGGCATAGCAAATTTAGAAAATAAAAAATCCAGAGGCTCATATGTAAAAAACTCAGCCATCCCCATGCAAATAAGCGGCAAAAACGAGCCCCAAAGCATGAAGCTTAGCACGATGATATTTGTGCCGTAGCTCTTGTTTAGTTCTTTTACGCTCGTGTAAGCAATAGCCGCTCCAAGACCGCTCCAAATGCCGATGATATCGGTCTTATTGATACCTAAATTTGGCTGGATAACAAGCAAAATTCCACCAAATCCTAAAAAGACAGCAAACCAGCCAAGCGAGCTTAGCCGCTCCTTAAACACGATAGCTGCGAGAATGGCTGTGAAGATTGGATTTGTCTTTTGAAATGTAAAGGCTGTGGCTAAATTTACGTGTGCGACGTTATAAAAAAATGCAAAAAGCGCCACCGTGCCCACAAAACCGCGAAACATCAGTAAGAAAAAGTGTCCGCCAGTTTGTTTAAATGGAAATTTATAGATGGCATAGATGACGATGAAAAGTCCGATCAAATTTCTAAAAAAAACAACTTCGATAGAAGGCATATCTTTGCTCAGATACTTTGCAAATGCGCCAGTCACGGCAAACATAAAGCAAGCAAAGAGCATATAAAAAATGCCAAGATGTGAAATATAAAACCTTTTTAACATCGCAAAACCTCTAAATTTAAAGTAGGCATTTTAATAAAAAATGGCTTAAAATTTCTCTATTTAAGCGACATTTTATAGACTTAGTTATATAAATTGGTCTAGTAAACAA
>NZ_CALACG010000147.1 GCF_937890585.1 uncultured Campylobacter sp. | reverse complement strand
CATCGGTGCTTGACTTGCCTGAAACTATGCCAAAGCTAACTTGAAGCTTGTTTAAAAGCTCTTTTTGCTCGTCGCTTAGCTTATCAGGTGTTTGGATAGAAATTTGAGCTACAAGTCTGCCTTTTTTGCGTGAATTTACACCCTTGATGCCCTCATTTTCAAAGATAAATTGCTGCTTATCTTTCGCGCCAACTGGTAGTTTTAGCTCAGCTTCACCGCGAAGTGTTGGGATTTTTATGCTCTCACCAAGAACAGCTTGGGTAAAAAATACTGGAATTTCTATATAAACGTCGTCATTGTGGCGGATAAAGTGCTTGTCCTCTTTTACATTTATGCTCACGTAAAGATCGCCTTGAACGCCGTTTGCACCGATGTTGCCTTTGCCAGCGACCCTCATTCTCATGCCACTATCAACGCCCTCTGGGATGGTGATCTTGACGCTTTGTTGCTGGGTTTTATAGGCTTTTGCGTTGCAATCAGGACACGGCTCACTTATCACTTCGCCGCTTCCGTGGCAGTATGGGCACTCTTGAACGATATTCATAAAGCCATTTCCGCGTGTGACCCTGCCGCTTCCACCGCAGTGGTGGCAAGTTTTGCTTTTGCCATCTTTGCTACCTGTTGCGTTGCATGTCGGACAAGGCACTTTTTGATCAAATTTGATCTCTTTTTCACAGCCAAAAACAGCTTCGTTAAACTCTAAATTTATAGGAATTTCAAGGTCTGCTGAGTATTTTTCGCTTCGTCTTTTTCTCTGTCTAGAGCCACCGCCAAAACCGCCTCCAAAAAACGAGTCAAAAATGTTTGAAAGGTCAAAATCAGCGCTAAAGCCACCGCCACTGCCAAATCTACCCTCAAGCCCTTCTTTGCCGTATCTGTCGTAGATCGAGCGCTTTTGCTCGTCGCTTAGGACCTGATAGGCTTCATTGATCTGCTTAAATTTAAGCTCCGCTTCTTTATCGCCAGCGTTTCTGTCTGGGTGGTACTTTAGTGCGAGCTTTCTAAAAGCTTTTTTTATCTCGTCGCCATTTGCATTTCTTGAAATTTCAAGGATCTCGTAATAATCAAACTCCACATCTTTCCTTGTTATTAAGCTTATTTTAAATTTGCGATTTTATCCAAAAAAGTTTAAATTTAAAAAAGAATTTACATTTTTGCCGTATAATCTCTAACTATTTTTAGTCAAAAGGAAAAAATTATGATTAATGTTTTAATGATCGAAGACGATCCAGAATTTGCTCAAATTTTATCTGAATATCTTGATAGCTTTAATATAAAAGTGACTAACTTTGAAGACCCATATCTAGGCCTAAGCGCAGGGATAAAAAACTATGATCTGCTCATACTTGACCTTACTTTACCAGGCATAGACGGCCTTGAAGTTTGCAAAGAAATTCGCCAAAAATACGACATACCTATCATCATCAGCTCGGCTCGCAGTGACATAAGCGACAAGGTCGTTGGCCTTCAGCTTGGAGCGGACGACTACCTACCAAAACCATACGATCCAAAAGAGATGTATGCTCGTATCACAAGCCTTATTAGAAGATATAAAAAGACAAACGAAGTGCAAGAAGAGGTCATTGATAGCGCATTTAGGATAGACGATAAGCGCCACGAAATTTACTTTAATAATGAAGCCCTTGCTTTAACACCAGCCGAGTATGAAATTTTAACTTATCTCATCAAACAGCACAGCTTTTCAGTCTCTCGTGAGCAGCTAGTTTATAACTGCAAGAGCCTAAAAGACAAGGACTCAAAGAGCTTAGACGTCATCATCGGACGCCTTAGAACGAAGATCGGCGATAGCTCAAAAGCGCCAAAACATATTTTTTCAGTTAGAGGCATAGGATATAAGCTTATCGGATGAAATACTCCATAACTACCAAGATAACTATCATCTTTGCCATCGCTTTCTCGCTGATGTGCTTGCTTTTTGTGACATTTGCAAACATTCAGCAAGAAAGTGCCCTTGAGAAGCTAAAAGACCGTCAGATCAGTGCTATGAACTACCTCGTAGCACTCTATGAGCGCGGCAACCCTCCAAGAGATTTGGAACACTACTTTAAAAACTTCAACCTAGAGTACGTAGGCAATAAAAATTTAGCCACATCAGTCGTGGCAAATGGCACAGCCCTAGTCACTCAGCACACTCCTCTTGGTGTGGTGCAGTCAGTGAACTACAAGGGCGATTTGTACCTGCTTATCAAAAATCCATCTTTTCAGCTGCTACTTGAGAGTAACGACGCAAGGCACGTAAATGACCCGCTTTGGGTGGCATTTTTGATCATCTCGGCTCTTCTTATCTCGCTTTATGTCTCGGTGCTTAGAAGCCTCTTGCCGCTTAGAAGACTTAGCAAAGATATCAGGAAATTTGCCAGCGGCAATATGGAGATGGCGATGACTGCAAGGCTAAATGAAAACGAGCAAGACGAGATCGGGCAGGTGGCGGTCGAGTTTGACAACGCCGTTTGCAAGATCAGAGAGCTCATCCGCTCAAGGCAGCTATTTTTACGTGCGATCATGCATGAGCTAAAGACGCCTATTGGCAAGGGCAGGATCGTCTCAGAAATGGTCGCAAACGACACTCAAAAGATGAGGCTTATAAACGTTTTTGAGCGCCTTGAGATGCTTATAAATGAATTTAGTAAGGTCGAGCAGCTTCTTTCTAAAAGCTACGCCATAAACTATCAAGAGTGCCATTTTTCGCTTATTTTAGAGCAGGTGCAAGATATGCTTATGCTTGATAAATTTGAAGAGCGAGTGAGCTGTGATATCAGAGACGACGTTATATTGAGAGTGGATTTTCAGCTTTTTAGTTTGGCGATTAAAAATTTGATAGATAACGCCCTAAAATACGCGGAGGATAAGAAGGCTATTTTGATCTGCGATAGCGAATTTATAGCGGTTAAAAATTTAGGTAAAAAGCTAAATCACCCGATTGACTACTACAAACAAGCCTTCGTGCGCGGCGATAAAGTGAGTGCTGGAAGCGGCATGGGGCTTGGACTTTACATCATCGAGCAAATTTGTCAGATGCAAAAATTTGAGCTTGCTTACGACTACGAGGACGGCTATCACGTCTTTAAAATTTTACTTCGTGCAAAGGCAAAACGCGCATGAAAAGGGGCTTAGAGAAATTTAACGAGCTAACTGAGTCTTTTGCCAAGCTACCAGGTGTGGGTAAAAAGTCAGCCGCAAGGTTTGCCTACTTTGTCTGCATGCAAGATAGCTTTGCAGGGCTAAGGCTCGCGCAAAATATCGAAGATGCGGTGAGATTTATCAAGCGTTGTGAGCGTTGCGGTGGGCTAAGTGAAAATGAAATTTGCGACATTTGCAGTGACGAGAGCAGAGATAGCGAGGTCATCTTGCTGGTTGAGAGCCCAAAAGATATCTTAGTCTTTGAGCAAAATGGCATTTATAACGGACTTTACTTCGTGCTTGATGAGATCGACGAGGAGGCCATAGAGAGGTTGCGAAGTGCTATTACGCAAAATGGCTCAAAAGAGGTCGTCTTTGCCTTTACGCCGGGGCTAAATTCAGACGCTCTTATGCTTTATGTCGAGGACAAGCTTGGCATGAGTGAAATTTCATTTAGCAAGATCGCTCAAGGCGTGCCAACTGGTGTAAATTTAGAAAACGTCGATATGCTCTCACTTTTAAAGGCCTACGAGAGCCGCACAAAAGCCTAATTAAAATTTCTTTTAGTTATAATCTCACCTAAATTTATAATATTTAGCCCAATCCGCCGCTAAATTTAAAAGGATAGAGATTGATTTTACTTATAGATAACTACGATAGTTTTGTCTTCAACGTCGAGCAGTACGTAAAAGAGCTCACCAGAGAAGAGGTTAGATGCGTTAGAAACGACAAGATAACGCTTGAAGAGATCAAAAAACTAAACCCAAGTAAGATCATCCTAAGCCCAGGGCCAAAGCACCCAAAAGATAGCGGAGTTTGCTTAGAAATTTTGCAGGCAGACCTTGGCGTGCCAGTGCTTGGCATTTGCCTTGGACACCAAGCCATCGGTCTAAGCTACGGCGCAAAGATAAAAAGACTAGACGACCCGCTTCACGGCAAGACCTCGTTTATAGACGTGAAAAACAAAGAGCCGCTCTTTGCAGGGCTGCCTGAGCGATTTGAGGTTATGCGCTACCACTCGCTTTATGTGGACGAGCTCCCAGCTGGGCTAAGCGCTGATGCGGTGAGTGATGATGGCGTAGTTATGGCACTTAGCGTTAAAGATAAGCCGATCTTTGGCATCCAGTTTCACCCTGAAAGCTACTTCACACAATACGGCAAAAAAATAGTTGAAAATTTTGTAAATTTCAAGGCAAAAGATGAGGTAAAAGAGCCTAAGATCCGCTCACTTAAGCCTTATCTTATCAAGCTTCAAGAGAGCATACCGCTTGATGATAGCGACTTTGAGCAAATTTGCGAGATAATAGCTAGCAAAGAGTATGAGATCGTGCAGCTTTCAGCCCTTTTGGTGCTAATTAGCGAAAAGAGCTTATACCCAAAAAGCCTTGCAGCGCTTGCAAAAAATATCTTAAAATACTCGCAAACCTACCGTGACGACACGCCTATGATCGATCTTTGCGGCACTGGTGGAGATGGCTTTAAGACGATAAATATCTCAACTACAGTTGCATTTATCCTTGCAAGTCTTGGCATAAAGGTCGCAAAACACGGCAACAAGGCAGTTTCAAGTAAGTCTGGTAGCTCTGATGTACTTGAAATTTTAGGCGTAAAAAGTGAAAAATCACTGGCAAAACAGCGTGAAAATTTAGCAAATAAAAATTTAGCCTTTTTTCATGCGCCGTTTTTCCATCCACTTGTTGGCGAAGTGCGAGAAGTGCGCCAAAGACTTGGCATAAGAACTGTCTTTAACGTGCTTGGGCCGCTTTTAAATCCAAATTTAAACCTTACAAACCAGCTAGTTGGCGTCTATCATAAGCCAGTGCTAAAACTATACGCTCAGACGCTTAAGATCCTTGGCAGAAAGCACGCTTTGGTCGTCCGCGGCGATGACGGATTAGACGAGATCACGCTTTGTAGTGAAACGAGCGTTGTGGAGCTAAAAAATGGCGAAATTTTTGAGTATAGCATCACGCCAGAGCAGTTTGGCTTTAAAAGAGCGCTGCATAGCGACATCGAGGGTGACACACCAGAAGAAAACGCCAAAACCTTGATACGCACGCTAAAAGGCGAGGAACAGGGGGCAAAATTTGACATCGTGGTCTTTAATGCGATGTTTGCACTCTACGCAGCTGATGGTGCAAAGAGCCCAGACGAGGCCAAAAAAATGGTGCTTGAGGCTATAAATTCTGGTAAGGCATATAAATTTTATGAAGAGTTTATAAAGGCGCAAGCGTAATGGCGCTAGTTAAAATTTGTGGCATCAAAACGCTAGATGAGGCAAGTGCGGTTTGCGCTTTGGATGTTGATTTTATCGGGCTGATATTTGCTAAAAGCAAAAGAAAGGTCGAGCTAAATTTAGCTAGGCAGATAGCTAAATTTGCTCATAGCAAAGGCAAAAAAGTAGTTGGCGTTTTTGCGGAGCAAAGTGATTGTGAGATAATGGAAATTTGCCAGTTTGCAGGGCTTGACGTAGCTCAAGTGCACGGAGTAATCAGTGAAAATTTGCATGCAAATTTAAAAGATATGGGGCTTGAGATTTGGCAGGTTTTTAGCGTGAAAGATAGCTTGCCAGAGATTGATTTTAAGCATTTTGACATGGCACTTTTTGACTGCAAGGGCGAAAATGCCGGCGGAAACGGCACTAGCTTTGAGTGGGAAATTTTAAAAGAGGTCAAGTTTAAATTTGGCATGGCTGGAGGCATAGGCGAGCACAATATAAAAGAGGCGCTGAAATTTAGGCCATATCTAGTCGATATCAACTCCAAAGTCGAGGACGAAAACGGCATAAAAGATGCGCAAAAGATAGAGAGAATTTTGGAGGTTTTAAATATCAATGCATGATTTTGGATTAGAGAAAGCTTTTCAAGATGAAATTTTTACAAATTATGATATCCAAAAAGATATTTGTAAAAGTTTGGATATTGATTTTTCAAATGTTAAATTTGTACGTGAAGATAAATATATAAATGGCATAATTGCTGACTTTACTATATTTGAGAACAATAGTGTGCGTGCAATCATGGAGTGTAAGGGCGGTGAAATAAATGTAACTGACTATGTTCGTGGTATTGGACAAATTTTTCAATATGAATATTTTGCGAAAAATAAGCTTACAAATAAAAATTATAATTTTTGTGAATTTGAAAAATTTTATAGTATTTATATTTTTCCAGATAGTGTTCTTAGGCTAAATGAATTTAATATAGGACTTTTTAAGTATCCTGATACTAAAAAAATTATAGAAATTAATTCTAAAAATTTGGCTGTTAGACTTGTTGGGGAGAATGAACTTAAAAAACTTGGTAACAGCAAGCAGGAAAATTTAAAGATCATTTCACAATATTATGTAAGGGATAATCGTATTTTTGAATTGTATTTTCTGCTTAAAGTTTTGTTGATATATAAAATTAAAGCAAAAAAAGTTGATAGACAAGATTTAGAGTTGCAAATCTTAAGAAAAACAAATACTATAAATAATCAAAATTGGAGGAATGCTTTTATAT
>NZ_CALACG010000146.1 GCF_937890585.1 uncultured Campylobacter sp. | reverse complement strand
CTTTCTCTAAGAGATGGTCAAGGTATCTGGATAAGCTCCGCAAACGCAAAATCTGAGAAATTTTCAGTAGGTAGCGCACTAGCACAAAACATCGGTCAGATCAACCCACCGCAAACACTTGATATCACACTAAATGGTACAACTATCAAAACTCAGCCTGGCACGATGACAAGCATTAGTGACGTCGCAGCTGCTATCAACGCTCAGTACAATAAAACTGGCGTTAGAGCTGAAATTTCAGAAGGTAACAAGCTAACACTTATAAACAGAAACGACTCAGGCACAACTGAAGAGACAAAAAACATTCACCTTACAGTAAATGCTGGAAACACAGTTGGTGGTCTAGCAAATAGAGATATCATCACAGCTTATCAATATGTCTATACAAGCTCGCAAACAACAGCTGTTCATCCAAATAACGACAAGATCGCAAGACAAATAACAACAACAGAAGACTTACGTGCTGCTATGCAAGAGGACGCTAGAAACCACGTTGATTATAACGGCGACGGTCAGATCAATGCAAACTCTGATGCACTTGATGCTGCAAAAGCAGCAACCGCAGCTCACAAGATAGCACCAGGCACAGGTGGCGCTGCTATAACAAATCCAGCATATCAAACTGCTTATAACACTGCTTACGCTGCTGCAGCTGGTACACCAGATCAAAAACATGCAGCTGGTGTTGCAGCACTTCAAGCGCTTGCGGGTGATGATACAAACGACGGCGTAAAAGTCACTGTAAACAAACTAGGTCAGTTCCAGCTAGAAAACCCTACAAACGAACTAGCTGATCAAGCCCTTTATATGACAACGACTGCTCTTACAAAGCCAGCTCAAGGCACAAATAACGCAGCAGTAAACGAAAACGTACGCTTTACAAATATGATGAAAGCACTTGATGGCGCACTAAGCCCAGGTCAAGCTCTAAGAGCGAGCGGTAAGATGATGATGTCTAGCCACGGCTCAACGGCTGAAATTTTTGACTCACTTGGCTCAAAACACACAGTTAGCGTCAAATGGGCAAAAG
>NZ_CALACG010000145.1 GCF_937890585.1 uncultured Campylobacter sp. | reverse complement strand
GCAAATGCCGCGATAGCAGAGATTAGAGGCGCTATTAAAAAGATAAATTTATTTGCATTTGCTGGGAGGATATCCTCTTTTGTAAAGAGCTTTATCATGTCAGCCACGATCTGAAGCACACCAGCAGGCCCCACCATATCAGGCCCAACGCGGCGCTGCATGTAGGCTAGCACCTTTCTTTCAGCATAAGTCGCAAGGCCAGCAAGGCTCGCCATGACGGCCAAGATAACGACAGCTTTAAGGATAGTTGTTATCACAAAAAATAGCATATCACTCATTCTCTGCCCTTATTATTTTTACGCTTGCGTAGCAATTGCTCTCAAAAATGGCGCTTATATCAAGCTTTTCATCGTAGTCGCCAAGATAGGCGCCAATGCCTCCTAGCTCGCTATCAAGCTCCGCGCAAATGGCAAGCTTTTGCCCATTTTTTTCTAAAATGATCGCTTCATTTTGTGAAATTTCAAATTTAGCCATAAACTCGCTACTTGCGTAAAGTTTCGCGCGTTTAGCAGTCCCACTAGCGTAGTTTGCAAAAAACGATGGCAAATTTATAGGATTTGCAAGGCTTATTAGCGCTTCGTCCTCTTTTAAATTTAGCTCACTTTGCTCTTTAAAAAGTGGCTCTATGTCCTCTTTTGGCGCGAAATTTGAAATTTCAAGCTTGTAGCCTCTGTGGCTTGTGCCGTCATTTGCATAAAAATTTTCTAAATCATCAAATTTAACGCCCTTATAGCCCTTCTCTTTTGGCAGCTGCGCTGTGTAATCAATCGTAGTTTTAGCCGCTAGCCCAAGTGCATTTGCGATGTCGTTTAAGAAGTATCCCTTGTGAGCGAGCGCCGTATTTGTCGGCACTACTTCGTTATTTATGCTTGTAAATGTGCCCTCTTGCTGATTTAGCGCACCAGCGTCAAGATCGCCCTCAAAAATGCTAAATTTAAACTCGCCCATTTCGTTGTATCCTAGCGTCTTGCCAGCCTTTTTCTCGCGTGAAAGCGTGCAAATTTTAGCCACGCCAAGCGAGTTAGTTCGAGGCGGTATAAGCATCACAGCAAAGGGCGTAGCTCTTGCGATCACACCAGCAAGGGCAGCTAGTAAATTTGCATTTTCATGAGCGTAAAAGTCGCTACCTAAAATGAGCGTAAATTTAGCCTTTTTCTCACTCAAAGTGGCTACTTCTAAGCCAAAGTTTTCATCAAATTTTTCAACTCTTGCCTGAAGTGCTGCTGGTAAATTTTCGCCCCAGTTTTTAAGCACAAAGAGTAAAATTTGCTCCAATTTTCCAGCCTCTTTGCCAGCCTCATAACTCACACAGGCGAAATTCTTTGAAAATTTCTTCACCACCTCATCAGCGATGTGATGAAAGTAAATTCCAGCAGCTTTATTTATCTTAAGGGCGTTATTTAGCTTATAGCTTGTCACTGGGCTCTCATGGCGTAAGAAGCTGCCAGCCGTGATCACAAAGTCGCTATTTTTAAGGCTCTCATAGTCTGCGTTATATGAGCTAAGACCGCTAAATTCGCTAAAAATATTTAAGAAATTTTGAAATTTAAAAGCCTCATCGTTTAATAAATTTAGATCAAATTTCTCTCTCAAGCGCTCCAAAATAAGCGCCTCTTCGTTTGTTATGAAGCTATTAAATTTTATATTTTTTATGTTGCCGTTTTTCAAATTTGAGATGAGCTCATTAAATTTCATCTCATTTTTGCGGGCATTTTCGTTGTGAAAGTCGTAGCCAAACCTTGCCGCACCGCTTATCTCGCCAAAGTGAAAGTCGTTGCTAACGCGGTAAATTTGCTTGCTTCTATCGCTAGTGCTTTTTTCTTTTACGTCATAAAAAATGAGCTCGCAGTCGCTTTGGTGAGGATTTGCCGCTGGGACGTGGCTTAGCTCCCAGACATTTGAGCTATACTGAAAATTTGAGCTAACAAGCGCGCCAACAGGGCAGACGCTTATGCACTCACCACAAAATGAGCACTCTAAGCTTTCACCCGCACTTGGGGCAATTAAGCTCTTTTGCATCTTGGTAAAGACGGCATAGGCATCTTTTGGCATGCTATCTTTTAGCTCTTTTGGCACCTCAACGCCTCTTGGCACCGTTTTTAGTGCACTTTCTCCGATCTTATCTTTACAGACCGTCACGCACCTCTCACAGACCACGCAAAGGGCTGGGTCGTAGTTTATGAGCCCCCATTTTTTGTGCGGTTTGTGCGTGTCTTCTATGGCAAAGCTTTGCTCATTTACATTTAAATGCGCCGTTAAATTTTGCAATTCACACTCGCCACTTTTGTCGCAAACGCCGCATTGAAGGGGGTGATTGACGCAGTATGTCTGCATGATCGCATTTCGCTCAGCAGCTATCTCAGGCGTGTTTGTGTAAATTTGCATATCCTCTTTGGCTTTGGCATTGCAGCTATAGACCACTTTGCCGTTTGCTTCGACCATGCAAAGCCTGCAAGCAAGCGTTGGCGAACAGCCACTAAGGTAGCAAAGCGCAGGGATGTAGATGCCATTTGCCCTTGCGATGTTTAGGATGCTCTCGCCCTCGTTTGCCTCTAAAATTTGATCGTTTATGGTGATTTTCATTTGCTAACTACTACTTGTTTAAATGCATATCCATCAAACTCTCTTGCGCCAAGCAGGGCAACCGTGCCTTTTAGCGCTGGATCAAGCCTAAATTTAGCCCTCACGCTAAAGTCTTTTGCCTTTAAATTTAAAATTTCGCCATCCTTTGCCTTTGCTACTATGCCAAACTGCACGCCGCCCACGATCTCATCGCTTGCGTTTTTATTTAGATAAACGACCGCTCCATCAAAATTTTCAAGCTCTCTTAGCTCGCTTACTTCTTTGACGCTTGCAAATTCTTTGACCTCGCCGCCTGCTAAGACGACATTTTTATCTAAAATTTCAAGTAGCCAAAAGATCGCATCTTTATCTGGATGAGTAAAGAGCGAGTCATCTATGATCACGTTTTTAACGTCCTTTATCCACTCGCCAAGCTCTTCAAACTCCTCCTCACCCACGTTACACTCGCCACTTATTAGCCCATCATCAAGCTCGTCAAAAAACTCATTTTGCACCAAATTTGCATACTTACAAAGAAGCGCTAAGACGTAGCTGATCGAGCCTATCTCACATCGGATCAAATTTTTACTGCCAAGCTCGTTATCCTCGAAGCATGAGATATATCTAAACTCGTGCTCTTTTATCTTTTTTGCTAAATTTTTGTCGCTCAAACTTAGTAAATTTGCGATACTTAGGCTCTTGCCTGCTATTAGATCATTAAATTTCATATCTTGCCCTTTTTTATCGTTAATACCCAATCAACTTGGTTAAATTTAAGCGAGTTCATCACCTCGCAGTTTAGGTTATAGCTCAAATTTAGCGCCTTTTGCACGCCGCTAAAGTCGCCTATCTCAAACAAAAATATCACCACCTCGTCTGGCTCGCTCGCCTTTATCTGCTGCCCAAGAGTGCTCAAAAACTCGCCCTTTAGATGTCTAAGATCGACCCTTCTCATCTATCAACCTCGCCTAAGATGATATTTGTGCTGCCTATTATCGCGGCCACGTCTGCCACGTACTGCCCAACTAGCAGATCTTCATAAATAGCACAGTGCCAAAAACTTGGCGTGCGAATTTTTAGGCGGTACGGGCTTGCGCTGCCGTCTGAGTTTATATAAATTCCAAGCTCGCCCTTTGGCGACTCACTAGCAAAGTAAATTTCGCCCTTTGGTGGCTTTAACCCCTGAGTTATCAGCACAAAATGCTGCATAAGTGAGTAGTTTTGGCTCATTATCTGCTCTTTTGAAGCGCTCACATACTCTGGCGCGTCGGCGATGACGGCAGGGCTGCTGGTCTGATACTTGCTAACGCACTGCTTTAAAATTTTCACGCACTCGCGCATCTCTTTCATATAAAGTAGGTATCTTGCGTAGCAGTCGCCCTTGGTGGCGTAAGGCACATCAAATTCCAGCTCGTCATAGATGAGATATGGCTCTTCTTTTCTGATATCACGTGCCACACCGCTTGCTCTTAGCATGACGCCAGAACAGCCGCTACTAAGGGCTAGCTCTTTGCTAACTACGCCCACATCAACAAGCCTTGCTTGCCAAATTCTATTTTCACTTAGTAGATCTTCGTAAAGTGTGATGTCGCTTGGAAATTTCTCGCAAAATTTAAGCAGCTCCTCGCACCAGCCATCAGGCAGATCAAGCGGCACACCACCGATCCTTATCGAGCTGTGAGTTAGTCTTGCGCCGCAGTATTTTTCTATGAGATCAAGGACGTATTCACGCTCTCTAAATGCGTATAAAAAGACGCTCATAGCCCCCACGTCAAGGGCGTGCGTGGCTAAAAATAAAAGGTGCGAGCTTATGCGGTTTAGCTCTAAAAGCATCACTCTTATGATCTGCGCACGGCGAGGCACTTCTATGGCGCAAAGCTTCTCCACAGCCGCGCAAAATGCGTAGTTATTGGCACTTGATGCGATGTAATCCACCCTGTCAGTCACTGGGATAAATTCCTGATAGGTCATATTTTCAGCCATCTTTTCAACGCCTCGGTGCATAAAGCCAACCTCTGGCATAGCGCGCACGACCTTTTCACCGTCAAGCTCAAGCACGAGTTTTAGCTGTCCGTGTGCGCTTGGGTGCTGCGGGCCAAAATTTAGTATCATTTTGCCGTCATTTTGCTCAAATTCTAAATTTTCAAAAAATGGTTTTAAGCGGTTTGGTGCTTGGCTCAAGGTCGTTCCTTTACTATCTGGCTTTGGTTAAATTTAGCCCTTTTGACAAATCTCACGCCGCCTTCTTCTTGATACTCGTAGTCTTCATTTTCATCAAACACACGTGAAAATCCAAAGGTATCTTTCTCATCCACAAAGGCTGGATCGCGGTTCTCTTCGCCGATCTGCTCTCTAAACTCGCTTCCAAAAATTTTATCCACCTCGTACCATTTAGCAGCCTCGTCGCCAACTAGCGGATAGCTCTTTAGTAGCGGGTGCGAGTGCCAGTCATCAGGCATGATAAGGCGCTTTAAATTTGGATGATCTTTAACGAGAACGCCACTTAGATCATACATCTCGCGCTCCGCCCAGTTTGCGCTTTTATAAAGCTCGCAAACGCTTTTTAGCATTTCCTCTTTTTTTACAAAGCACTTTACACGTGTGCGCCTATTTTTAGTGATGCTAAGAAGCTGATAAAAGACCTCATATCCGCCCCTTTTAGCTATATAATCAACCGCTGCAAGCTCACAAAGCTGCTCATAGCCAAAGCCTTTTAGCGCCTCAAGTGCTTTAAAATTTTCACTAGAATTTACATAAATTACGAGCTGATCAAACTCAACGTAGCTAGATAAAATTTCCACTCCGCTTTGCTCTAAAACAGCGAGCTCTTCGTCAAATTTAGAGCCTATTGCCGCCTCTTTTGGCGTCTGCTTGGCTATATAAAATTTCTCGCTGTAATACTGCTTTTTTTGCAAGTCGTTTTTTGGCTTATACTCTCTCATATGCCTAGCTTTCTTGGCTTTTGCGCCCTAAATGCACTTTGTTTTCTTATCTTTTTTTGAAGCATCATAAGTGCGTACTGAAGCGTCTCTGGGCGAGGGGCACAGCCTGGGATGTAGATATCGACGGGGATTATGCGGTCTACACCTTGAACGGTTGAGTAAGTATTAAACATGCCTCCAGTGTTTGCACAGCTACCCATTGAGATGACCCACTTTGGCTCAGGCATCTGGTCGTAAAGGCGCCTTGTAAATTCAGCGTGCTTTTTAGTTAGCGTGCCAGCTATGATCATCACCTCCGAGTGCCTTGGACTGGCGCGAAATATAGTGCCAAATCTATCAAAGTCATATCTGCTAGCCCCACTCGCCATCATCTCGATCGCACAGCATGCAAGCCCATAGCTAAGTGCCCAAAGCGAGTTGCTCCTGCCCCACTGCACGAGCTTATCAACGGTTGTCAAAACTACTGGCAGACCGCCATTTGCAGCGTAGTTTATCTGATGCTTTGCCATTTAAAGACTCCTTTTTGCCAAGCGTAGGCAAAGCCGACTAGCAGTATCGCCACAAAAAGTAGCATCTCAATGAGCCCAAATAGCCCAAGCAGCCTAAAATCCACCGCCCACGGATACATAAAGATGACCTCAACGTCAAATAAAATAAATAAAATTCCATAAAAAAAGTAGTGGATATTTATCTTATTTGGCTGTTTTACCGTGGTCGGTCCGCACTCGTAAAAGCCTACTTTTAGGCGCTCGGTGTTGCGGTTGGCTAGCTTTTTGCTTATCTTTGAGGATAAAAATGTTATCAGACTAAACGAACAAGTAGCTAATAAAAGTATGATAAAAGCGCCAAGATAGGTGCTGTCAAGCTCTGAGTGTGACATACTTCGCCTTTTTTAATTTTTCAAAATTCTACTAAATTTAAATTTATTTGAGCTTGAAATAGCTCAAGAGTAGCGATGTAAATCTCTTTTTGTGTAAAAAATACTCTTATTTTATCTTCTCAACGGCGTCTTTTGCGGCGCTGGCACGCTCACTCTCATCAAGCTCGCGCACAAAGCCATCTTTTACTAAAATGATCCTAGTCGCCACCTCAAAGTAGCTATCATCGTGGCTCACGGCGATGATGCTTATGCCCTTACTTTGCAAAAATGGCAAAATTTCTTTGTAAAATTTACGCTTAAATAGCGGGTCTTGATCGGCTGCCCACTCATCAAGGATGAGGATAGAGCGGTGCTCTAAGATGGCTATTAGCAGGCTTAGGCGCTTTCGCTGACCGGTTGAAAGCTGCGTGGTGCTAAGTTTATTATCAACGACACTTACCTTTTTATCGATCTCAAGCAGAGCCAAGAGCTCATCTATATCGCTTTGGCTGGCAAAGCCATCACGACAGAGCGTTTGCGAAAATAGATAAAAATCAGCAAAAATAGCGCTTATCTTTGCCTGATAGCTTTGTAAATTTGCTTCATCTATTTTTGTGCCATCAAGGTAAATTTCGCCGCTACTTGGGCGAAGAAGGCCGCAGAGAATATTTATAAGCGTGCTTTTGCCGCTGCCATTTTTACCGATGATAAATGTTATCTCGCCGCGCTTGATCTCTAAATTTACATCATTTAGACTAAATTTGCCGTGAGCGTAATTGAAATTTATATCTTTTAGCCTGATGCTTTGCCACTCATCGCTTAGACTATCATCAAATTTAAAGCCTTCTTTAAATTCATTTAAATTTAAGTTCATTATCTTCTCTAGGCTCACTTTTGCGCTAAGTGCGGCTGGTATGGAGCCAACCATACTCATAAATGAGCCTCTTAAAAATAGTATCGTAAGGCTTATGCTAAGCGCCGTTTGCAGGCTCGCCCAGCCAAATGCCACGCATAAAAATACGCAAAGTCCGACTGCACCAAGGAGCATTACATTGGTAAAATTATCACTTAGCGCGTGATAGACGTCAGCCTTTACCATGCTTTGACGCTTTTTGTCGCCTGTTAAATTTAGCTCGTCAAAGCAGACTTGCGCTCTTACTCTATTTAGACTAAGCTCTCTGTGCCCCTCAACTATGTCGTCATAGTGCTTTTGCAGTGCGTCATCTTGGGTTCTGGACTCTCTAAAGTAAAGGTGGATCTTTTTCATCAAAAGCGTGTTTATAACGAGTGTTGCGCCGATCCAAACAGCGCTAAATATAAAAACCTTTGGCGCGATGTAGGCTAGATAAAAGCTGGCACAAATGATGAAAACCAGGCTTTGTATGAAGCCAGTAGCGCTCATAAAAGCAAATGTGATCGTTTTTATGTCGTTGTTTAGACTGGCTATGATCTTTGCCTTGCCGATCTCGTTTATCACGCTATTTGGCGTGTCTAAAATTTGCTTTACGCTTTGATATCTAAGCTCATAGATAAATTTATGTCCAAAATTTGTAAGCGAGATGTTTGCAGCGATGGCGCTTATGAAAAATAAGATCAAGATAGCTATAAATTTAACCGCCACGAGGGCGTCAAATTCTTTTAAATTTACAAGTTCGTTATTGATAAAAGAGAGCGTCCAGACGCCAAGCCCGCTAAAGGCAAGCGTCAGGATCACTATTTTGATTATTGAAAAAAGATTGCTTTTTATTAAATTCGCAAGCATTACATCGCAGCGCGTGGCTGAATGATGTTTTGATCAAATTTTTGCTCGGTATTTTCACTCATGATGTGAAGCACCTTGCTGCGTTTGATCTTCGCATCGTTTTTAAATATCGCGCGCACCTTGTCCATGCCAGCGTAGAAGTCGCGCATGAGCACGACGCAGATATATTTGCCAAAAAATGTCGGCTTGATAACGCCATTTTCTTCGTATATAGCATTTACAAGTTTTAGCAAGCTAAGCTCGACAAATAGGTCTTTGTTGATGTTTGCGTCGTTTTGCTCGTTGTAGGTTTTGATATCCACGGCGCCATCAAAAAGCTTTGTTAAAAATGTATATTTTAGTCTCTCTTTTTTGCTAAATGCGCATTTTGCGATGACTGGGCTTTGTCTTGCTTTGACCTTTCTGCCGTAGTCAAGTAGGTTAAAGGCATTTATCACAAGCTCGCCGTTTAAGAAGCTAAACGCCCCGCTACCAACGCCCACATACTCTAAATTTGAGCCTACATATTCGTCGCGAAGGTCAGCGCTTTTTTCATTTGAAAATGCCCATGCGTTGCTTTGTCTATATCCGCCCTTGGCAAATTCGCTCACGATAATCTCGTAAAATTCTCGCTCATTATCGACGTTTGAGACGCCAAGTGCGCGAGCGATGTTCTCTCTTGTTAGCTCTGATTTCATGAGTGGATAGAAGGTGATTTGCTGCGGAGATATTGATTTTGCGACATTTACGTCGTTTATTATCTGCTCTTTTGTTTGATTTGGCAAGTTAAAGATGAGATCTAGGCTGATAACTGGGATCTTGCCAAGAGCCTGCTCTATCTTTCTTTTTGTCTCCTCAGCCGAGCCAAATTTATCATATCTGCCAACCCTTTTTAAGGTCTCATCATCAAAGCTTTGCACGCCTATGCTTAAGCGGTCGATGAGGCCATCAAAGCGGCTGAGGCTCTCTGGCGAGATGTGATTTGGGTCGCTCTCTGCTGAGATGTCCTCTATGCTAAAGAGATCTTTTGCTAGTTTTAGCGTTTTTTCAAGCTCTGGCTCGTTTATAAGCGTCGTGCCACCGCCCACATAAAGCGATGAAAAGTCAAAGCCAGCCTCCTTTATCTGCCTCATCTCCTCGCGTAAATTTTCAAAGTAAATTTTCGCAAGCTCCTGCTCGTAATGGTACTTGTGAAACGAGCAATACGGGCAAAATGTGTGACAAAACGGCACGTGAGCGTAGAGCATGTACTTTTTGTCTTTTTTTGGAGTTTTGGTGTAAGTCGTGTTTAAAATGTCTATGTTAAATTCGTTATATAGCGATTTTTGTATAGAATTATGAGCGTAATTTACAGCAAAACTCTCAACAATATTTTTAAAAATCATAATTAATCGCCTTTTGTAAGTTGGTCTTAAAATAATGCGTTAGGATAGCTAAAATTTGATAAATTTAGCCTTGAATTAAAGAAATTTTTAGCTTAAGCCTATAAATTGGGCTTATAAAATTTAAATTTCTAAACCTGCAAATTTCACATATATATCAAATTTTGCTCCCAAAGCTTAAGGATTTTCCTCCTTGGCTCTTGAGATGATCTTACTCGAGTCAAGCTCAAATTTCACTCCATCTTTTGTCTGCAGATAGTAAAATTTACCGATATTGCAAAGCGACTTCACATCATAAATTTTAACCGCTTTTTCATCTATCTCACAAGGCGTTTGCTCTTTGTCTTTTGCATCACAAAGTGAGCTTGGTAGTGCCTTTAACGCACTTTTATCCACAAGCAAAAATTTATAATCCACGTCGCCTATGTTAAAGGTTTTTGCTGTGTATTTTATAAACAAAAGCGAGTTTGAAACGATCATAAGTGAAAGTGCAGTGTAGAAAACAAATGAAAAATCCCTTGTCTCTTTGATGCTAGCAGCGCCCAGTATAAAAGAGAGCATGAACGAGCAAAAGAGTATCCAAAGTGCCAAAAATCCGCCATCTTTTAAGACAACAACCGAAATGATAAAGAGCAAAAGCATGATAAGCGACAAAAGATAGATGATGAAATTTGATCTATCTTTAAAGAAAACTGCTAAATTTACCCCAGTGTAAGATAACAAAAGTAGCGATAAAATAGCGCCCCAGCCGTAGTTTAGCCTGAAAGCCGCAAAGGCCAAAATGGCAAAAGAGATGAGCGTTAAAATGTAGATGAAATTTGAGTTATAAAAAAATAGAAATTTTGGCTTTTTAAATTTATACTTTTTATCGTCGTTTTGGTACAAAAATGAGACAAAAACGAGGACTAATATCTCAAAAACAGTGACAAATGCGGT
>NZ_CALACG010000144.1 GCF_937890585.1 uncultured Campylobacter sp. | reverse complement strand
GATGTAGGTGGCCTACAAGAAATTTATTCTTATTGAAAGTTAATATCAAATAAATATTTTCATTTACTTAAAGAAAAAATTTATATATTTTTGGATAGTATTCGTCTAAAATTTTCGTAAAAATTTACGATATATTGATAAATTCAGGAGGAAATTTTGGCTGAAGTTAAGAAGAAATTTTTTGTTTGGTCATCTGTGATAATAGGCATCGTAATCGGCCTTATCGCTTCTATGGGCATAGCTGATGCACTTCATGCGACTGGTAGCGGATTTGTCTGTACCATGTGTCACACGATGGATCCTATGAATGCTGCATATCATGAAGATGTACATGGTGGCAATAACAAGCTTGGCATAAAAGCTGAATGTTCAGCCTGTCACCTAAATCATACAAGTGCCTATACCTATGTACTTACAAAACTTAAAGTATCGATAAATGATGGCTATAAGACATTTTTTACAGATACAGACAAGATCGACTGGCGCAAAAAACGCGAGCATGCATCTCACTTTGTCTATGATAGTGGGTGTTTAACTTGTCACTCAAATTTAAAAAATGTTATTCAAGCTGGTAAATCATTCTTGCCACATAGAGATTATTTCGTTCTTGGAAATCCTAATAAGAAATCATGTGTTGACTGCCACGAGCATGTTGGTCACAAGAATTTAGGACTACAAATCGATAAATTTGAAGCAATTAAAAAACAAGAAAACAATAAAACCAAGTAAGGAGGAGAGATGTTTAAAAAGTCGCTAATGTTATTAGCCTGTCTAATGTCTTTTGGCTTTGCCGCAAACATGGATGCAAATAAATCTGACGCTTTAAACCTTAATGTTGTAAAAAACATTAAAGTTGCTCACAAAATGTCAGACTTATCAAAAAGCTGTGTTGAGTGCCACGCTAAAGAGACACCCGGCATAGTTGCCGATTGGAAAAATAGTCGCCACGCTCACGTTGGCGTAAGTTGTATGGATTGCCACTCTGTAAATGCAGATAATCCTATGGCTTCAGTTAAGGTGCATCCAAAAGATTCTAACAACCATGTTTCAATGCTAGTTAGCCCAAAAACTTGTGCTAAGTGTCACGAAAATGAGGTTGAAGAATCTGTTAAGAGTGGTCACGCAAGAGGTGCTATGCAAATGTATGCTAACCCTGCGATGGTAAAACTAATGTATCACTATGAAGGTATGGATCATCCAGAATACAAAATGGCTCCAGACGCTACTGGTTGTACACAGTGCCACGGAACCGTCATCAAACTAGACGCTGATCACAAACCTACAAAAGAGACTTGGCCAAACTACGGTATAGGTAATGTTTATCCTGATGGTGGCGTAGGTAACTGTAAATCATGTCACAGCGCGCACACATTTAGCGTAGCTGAAGCTAGAAAACCAGCTGCTTGTGCATCTTGCCACCTTGGACCTGATCACCCAGATATTGAGATCTTTAACAACTCAATGCACGGACATATCTACAACAGCGAAGCTCATAAATGGAACTTTGATGCTGCTCCTGACACATGGGATGTACCAGACTTTAGAGCTCCAACTTGTGCAGCTTGCCACATGAGTGGTGTTGGTGAAACAACAACAACTCACAACGTTTCAAGAAGACTAAAATGGAACCTATGGGGCATCAGCAGTAAGCTAAGAACAGCTGGTGATGAACAAGCTGCTGTTGTTTACGAAAAAACTGGCAAACTAACCATAGGAACGCCACTTGCAGGTCATCCAAATGGACCAGAAGCAGCAAGAGCTGAGATGAAGCTAGTTTGTAAAGCTTGCCATACATCAACTCATACAGATAACTTCTTCATTATGGGTGATAAACAAGTAGAGCTTTATAACGTTTATAGCGCTGAAGCAACTAAGATGCTTGAAGAGTTGAAAGCTAAAAACCTACTACTAGAAGATGCTTGGTCAGATGAATTCCAAGATGTCTATTATCATATGTGGCACCATGAAGGTCGTCGTATGAGACAAGGCGCTCTAATGGGTGGTCCTGACTACTCACACTGGCACGGTGTATTCGAAGTTAAAAATGATATAAGAAAACTTCGCAAGATCTACAAAAAAAGAATGGAATCTGGTAAAGTAGAGTAATGCTTTTTAAGGTGGGAG
>NZ_CALACG010000143.1 GCF_937890585.1 uncultured Campylobacter sp. | reverse complement strand
GTCTTGCTCCCAATACCATTGAGCTTCAGCATCAAATAAAGATAGAGGGAAGTGACATAAAGGACGAAGAAATTTTAGACAAGAAAGAAAATTCCGAAACTCCGAAAGATGCATCCACAGATGAAATACAGGCTTCGCAGACATTGGCTGAAAACCAAAAGTTAGACACGAAAAACCTAAAAATACAAGGGCTTGATTATAAAAATCCTCTTGTTCAGTGTAGTACAGAGCAGACTGCGAATACAGATGAGAGCTATTGGACTTATCTATTTTTAGGCTTTGTAGGAGGGATTATCGCTTTGCTTACGCCATGCGTTTTCCCTATGGTGCCTTTGACAGTTTCTTTCTTTACCAAAGGAGCAAAAGACAAAGCGAAGGGCAGAAGAGATGCCGTTCTCTATGGTTTCTTCATTCTGTTGATTTTTACTTTGCTTAGTTTGCCATTTCACCTGATAAGCGGCGTTGCTGGAAATATTTTTAATGAAATATCTACCAGCGTATGGCTTAATTTGGCATTTTTTATCGTGTTTGTTTTCTTTGCGGGAAGCTTTTTTGGATATTATGATATAGCGTTGCCAAGTTCCATAGCCAATAAATCTTCAAAGGCGGAAGAGGCAGGAGGAATCGTAGGAATATTCTTCATGGCGCTTACCTTGGTGATTGTTTCATTCTCATGTACAGGGCCTATTCTAGGGTCATTGCTGGGAAGTGCAGTAACGGGTTCGTCTAATGTGCCTATGTTGCTGACTTTTGCTTTGGCAGGTTTTGGTTTTGCTTGGGCGATTGTTTTCGGGTTGTTGGCACTGTTTCCACAGGCATTGCAGTCTTTGCCGAAGTCAGGAGGCTGGATGAATACGCTGAAAGTAGTGCTGGGCTTCATAGAACTGGGATTGGCGCTGAAATTCCTTTCCAAAGCCGATTTGGTAGCGAAAACAGCATTTCTAAAACGAGAGCTGTTCATTGCCATTTGGGTGGTTCTTACCATTGGTTTGGTATTGTATTTATTTGGATTGATAAGATTCCCTCACGATGATAAAAAACCAAAAATTTCCCTTACGAGAAAATTATTTGGAGCAGCTGGAATAGGCTTTTTGGTGTATTTGGTTCAAGGATTGATACCGAGCGACAGGCCGAAACTTTCTATGCTGAGTGGAATTTTGCCGCCGCTCAATGTAAGCTATTTTCATAATGAAAAGGATGGGATTTTGGGAATACACCCTATCCATGACTATTTCGAAGCGGTAGAATTAGCAAAAAAAGAAAACAAACCTATTCTGATAGACTTCACAGGACACGGCTGCGAAAACTGCCGAAAAATGGAGGAATTCGTTTGGTCACAGCCCGATATTTTACCGATTCTTCAGAACGAGGTGGTTTTGGCTTCTCTTTATATAGATGATAAAGATGAACTTCCGCAAGACCAGCAGATGAAAATAGACATGGGAAATGGGCAGATGAAGAAGATAAAGACAATAGGCGACAGATGGAGTATGTTTCAGCAGATAAATTTTGAGAACAATTCCCAGCCGCACTATGTTCTGGTAACTCCTGATAATAAGGTGATTAACACGCCTGTCTCTGGATACATGGACAAAGAAGATTTCAAGAAATTCTTGGAATGCGGACTGAAACATTACAAAAATCATAAAAAATAATTTAAAATTTATAAATTTAAAAGGAGAGCAAGCGCCCTCCTTAGTGTTATACGTTTAGTCCTGTATTTCTTAGCATAACGCGTTTGCGATATACATTTGAAACCTCAGCAGCGTCGCCAACTAAAAGCGCGTTTGTAGAACAGATAGCCGCACACATAGGCACTTTGCCCTCAGCCATTCTGTTTTGACCGTAAAGCTCTCTCTCTTCGTGTGAATTTGTTGGCTCTGGACCGCCTGCACACATGGTGCATTTATCCATTACACCTTTTACGCCAAATGCCCCGTCTTTAGGGAACTGTGGCGCACCAAATGGGCAAGCATATAGGCAGTATCCACAGCCTATGCACTTGTTTTTATCGTGAAGCACGATGCCATCAGCTCTAATGTAGAAGCAATCAACCGGGCAAACTTGCTCGCAAGGTGCGTCGGTGCAGTGCTGGCACGCGATAGTAGTTGAGACCTCTTTGCCCTCGATACCATCGTGAAGCGTGATAACCTTTCTTCTATAAATTCCAACTGGAAGCTCATGAGCAGAAGAGCAGGCGACTTGACATCCAAAGCAGCTGATACATCTATTAGTATCTACAAAAAATTTCATTCTTGCCATTTTTCTCTCCTTACTCTTTACCTAGTGCGTCTCTCTCGCCATACTCGTGATAAAACGATGTTTTAAAGGTGTTCTCCTCAGCTTTTTCTATGCGGCAAAGACCTGCGTTAAATTCTGAAATTTGAGTAACAGGGTCAAATCCGTAGTTAGTAACTGTGTTAAAGCTCTCGCCGATAACATAAGGCTTAGTGCCCTCTGGGTAGCGAGCTGAGAGATCGACACCTTGCATAACGCCAGCGAAGTTGTAAGGCATACAAATTCTATCTGGAGTTACCATATAGCTGTGATAGCACCTTACTTTGATCTTCGTGCCTTGTGGGCTGTGGATCCACATCATATCGCGATCTTTTATGCCGTATTTTAAAGCAAGCTCAGGATGGACGTTAGCAAACATCTCAGGTGTGATGGCTGAGAGATATTTACTTGTTCTTTCGATCATTCCCGCACCACTTAAATTTACGACGCGTTGCGTGCTAAATACGATAGGGAACTCTTTTGACCAGTCTTTTGCTTGTTGCTCTGACTTAAATTTAGTAGAAACACGGAAATTTCTAGCTTGATCATCAAATGTCGGATACTTTTGGACAAGATCCCAGCGTGGTGAGTGGATAGGCTCTCTATGTTTTGGAATAGGATCAAGAAATTCCCAAACGATAGCTCTAGCCCTTGCGTTACCATACGGCACGACCCCTTTTTCACGGCATTTTTCTAAGATGATACCGCTGTAGTCCATGCTCCAGCTAGGTCCTATCTTAGCTTTCTCTTCTTCAGTTAGAGTGATGCCTAGGACTTTTTCTATATTATCTTTAGTTATTTGTGGGTAGCCACCTTTTATGGCTGAGCCAACTAAAGTTGCCTCTTCGCTAGCTAGCTGGCTAACGCCGTTATGCTCTAAGCCAAAGCGGTTTCTAAAGCCAGAGCCGCCCTCTGCATAAGACTTGCTCATATCGTAAAGTATCGGTGTGCCAGGGTGTTTTTCATCCCATGCTGGCCATGGCTTGCCGTAGTACTCACCTTTTACTTCACCACCAAGACCTATTAGCGTATCTGGGTCAAATTTATCCCAGTTTGCTTGGTGACGTCTAAACATCTCAGCAGTTCTGCCGCCATAACCGATAGAATTTCCAACCCTTGCTATCTCATTTGTCGCATCATCTGGCCATACAAAGTCATCTTTTACTTGTTTTAGCTCTCTATCTACGACAGCCATCTTCATGCCTTTTACATATTCATCGTAAAAGCCAAATTTCTTAGCAAATGCAAACATTACTTCGTGATCGCCCTTGCTCTCATAAAGTGGATCAACGACTTTTGTTCTCCATTGTCCTGAGCGGTTTGTAGCGTTTAGGTGACCTTCGTTTTCAAAGGCAGTTGCCACTGGCAAGATATAAACGCCATCTTTTCTATCTGAAAGGATAGAAATTTCATTTACAAATGGCTCAGCAACTACGATCATATCTAGTTTTGAAGCCGCTTCTTGAATTTTAGCTAGGTGCGCCATAGACGTAAGGCCAGTTCCTTGAACCCAAAGAACTCTTAACGCGCCACTGCTAAAGGTATTTTCCTCTTTTAAGACGCCTTGCCACCATTTTGAAAGTGACCAGCCTTTTTCATTTCTCCAGTTTCTATCCTCTGGATTTTTAGGATCGTGGTAGTAATACTCTTCAAAAACAGTGTTTTTAACTGGTGTGCCGCCTTGTTTTGGCTCTTTAGTCGAAACTGCAAAGCGTTTTACAAACTCGTCATAATCAACGCCCCAGCCTTTGCAGTAGTACTTCCAAGCCGCGTCAGTTAGTCCATAATACATCGGCAAGCTATCTGAGAGGTTACACATGTCGGTTGAGCCTTGAACGTTGTCGTGACCACGGATGATGTTACAGCCGCCACCTGGTTTGCCCATGTTGCCTAGGATTAGTTGAAGGATAGGTAAAATTCTCGTATTTGAGCTACCAACTGAGTGTTGGGTGATACCAAGCGCCCAGATCACTGTGCCTGGTTTTGTGTGAGCTAGGATATTTGCAGCCTCTATCAGCTTATCAACTGGCACGCCTGTAACGTCAGATGTGACCTCTGGTGTCCAGTGCTCAGCCTCTTTTGCTATCTCGTCGATGCCGTAAGTTCTATTTTTTATAAATTCTTTATCTTCCCAGCCATTTTTTAAGATGATGTGGATAAGCCCATAAACAAGCGCTATATCGGTGCCTGATCTTTGTCTTAGGTATAGATCAGCATGAGCGGCTGATTTTGTAAAATTTGGATCAGCTACGATCACCTTTGCGTTGTTTCTATCTTTTGCTTGCAAAGTGTGCTTCATACCGCCAACTGGATTTGCCACAGCTGGGTTTGCACCTATTATAAATATACATTTTGAATTTGCAGCCATATCTCCAAAGTGGTTTGTCATCGCGCCATAACCCCAAGTATTCGCCACACCGGCGACTGTTGCGCTATGTCAAATTCTTGCTACGTGGTCGTTGCTGTTTGTGCCCCAAAACGCAGCAAATTTTCTAAAGTAATATGCTTGCTCGTTGTTAAATTTCGCAGATCCTAAGAATATAACGCTATCAGGACCATCTTCTTTACGGATCTGAAGCATCTTATCGCCGATCTCATTTACAGCCTGATCCCATGAAATTCTCTGCCATTTGCCATCAACCTTTTTCATAGGATATTTGATGCGCTGTTTGCTATGCGTAAGGTCGATCTGATCGATACCTTTTGAGCAGTGTGAGCCTTGAGATATAGGGTGAAACATCGCCATATCTTGGCGAACCCAAACACCATCTTTTACCTCAGCCTCGATACCACAGCCCGCTGAGCAAATAGAACATATCGTTCTTACCTTTTTTGAGCCAGGGAAAGGATCTTTTATCTCTTCCGCGCTTGCCTGCCTGATCGTATCATTTTTTCCAAAAGCCATTGTAGTGCCTGCACCTAGTGCGGCTAGCTTTAAAAATGAACGTCTTCCTATACGTGCATCACTCATGGTTTTCTCCCTTAGTATGCGATTTTATAGTAGGTTTCCCAGTTCTTGCTTTTTTTATAAAGCACCTCTTTTTTGTTAGACTTGCCCACGACGACGCCATTGCCATCAGGAGCTAAGTCATCACTAGTTGTTTTTGCTATTGCAGAAACTGCGAGTATTCCGCCAGCAGTACCAACTTTTAGAGATTTTTTAAGAAAATCTCTTCTTGATCCTTGCATTTTTTCTCCTTACACCTCAAAAATTTGAGAAATTTGGTTCAATAATATGTAAAATTTGCATATTTAGAATTTCTAAAATATCGCAAATAGCCTATTTTAGGGCATTTTATAACCCTAGAACATAACTATGTAAATTTAGCATATTTATAAAATAATAAAAGTAAATATATAATATTAATTGTATTTGTTAAGTATTTACTAAAAATATAGTTAAATATACTTTAAATTTATGAAATTTATTTGTAGTAGAAATTCTAGGGAGAGCTCCCTAGAAAATGTTATTTTAGATCGCTTTTATTTACGATAAATGGCACTGATCTAACGCCAGCTGCAAAGTATTTTTTGCGGAGATTATCGATCTTTGCGACATCTTCTTCGCTAACGCTCTTATCATCTACGTTGTAGTCTTCAGCGTAGTATTTTCTTAAAATTTTAACCTTATCGCTGTCACTCTTAGCATCTTTTGCATCTTTGTAGATTAGCGAGCTTTTTTGAAGTGATGAGATGTCATGCACTGGAGTTAGGACGATCTCAACGTTGCTATCTTTTAGTGTTGTCTCGATCTTTGCTAGCTCAGCTCTGCAGTATGGGCACTCAGGGTCTGAAAACATTATGATAGTTGGCTTTTTAGGATCGCTACCAAGAACGATGATGTTTGCCTTGTCTTCATCTTTATAAATTTTAGAAATTCCCTTTGCGATGACCTCTTTTTTCACTTCAGCTAGGTATGATTTTTGCTCTTTTAGATCGATCACGTCTGGGAAGATGAAGTCGCCTTTTGTAAATACTATCTCATCTTGTGAGTTGCCATCTTTGCTTAACTTTACAACGACAGCTTCGATGTCGCCTGCAACTTTGTGACGATCAGCTACCTTTACTTTTACGCTGCTATCAACCATTTGAGAGTAGAACTCCTCTATTTGCTTATCGCTTGCTGCCATTAGGCTAGTTGCCGCGATGATTGAGGCTAAGATCACTTTTTTCATTTTTATCCTTTTTAAAAATTTGGCGGATTATATTTGCTTTTTGTAAATGAATACTAACCGCGAAAAATCCTATCATTTCCCTGCTTCATTATGTCACTCTCAAGATCGAGCTGCTCAAGGTAGGCGATTATATATTTTCTACTTAAATTTAGCTCATCTTTTGCGTTTGTGACATTTACAAAGCCTTGATTTTTTATGATCTCTCTTAGTTTATCAAGTGCCATTTTTAGTGAATTTCTAGTGATAAAAAGGTTATGCTCCAGCCTTATGACCCTGCCCATTGCGGTTAGTTTTTTAAGAGCATTATCGCCGCTAACCCTATCGATCTCTAACTCATCATATATATTATATGGCGCAGTTGGAGCAAGCTTACCACTTTCCAAAATTTCATAAATTTTCTCTTCAAGCCTTACTTTTAGCTTGCTAAGATCAACGCCTTTTTTGGTATAGACGCCACTATCTTTTGCGATTAAATTTATACTTTCAAGCTCATCAAGCGCTTTTTGGGCTAAATTTTGGCTAGCCCAAGCAAGTTTTAGACTGATACTTTGAGCTGAAAAGACAGCAAATTCATTCTTTTCTATCATAAATTTAATGGCTGATTTTATCCGCTCAACCGCGCTTAGATCGTAGATATTTAAAGCCTTTTCATCGACAAAGACGTTTGAGACTTTTTTGGCTACATTTACTGCATCTTCGTGATTTAGACCAAATCTTTGATAAGAAGAGATGATGCCAAAACCATTTTTATGGGCTTCTTTAAGTATAGAAAAGGCTTCAACAAAATCATGCTTTAAAAGCGAGGCTAAAAAGAGAATTTTGCCAGCCTTTTTTAGTGGCTCAAGCACAGGGTTTAGCACCCTACCACCGCCTATCACACGTGCGTCTGAGATAAGAACAAAGGCCTCGTCAAATTTCAAAAACATATCGCTTTGAAATTTAAAGGTGACAAAGTAGCTATCATCTTTTTGGCTAAGGATTAGCACCTTTGCGGGGACGTTTTTAGCGCCCACGCAAAAGGTCACGCTTTGAGAGTGGATGAGATTTTTTGCAGTTACTACCGCATCAACCTCTCTAAATCCCCTAAAAAAGCCCTTTTTGCTAAGTAGCTGCCCCTTTTTTAGCTCGCTAAGCTCGATACCTGTTAGATTAAGCGCCACACGGCTGCTAACACCTGCGCGCTCTACGAATTCATCGTGGCTTTGCACGCTTCTTACTAGCACCTCTTTGCCAGCGTCGTAGTTAAAAAGCTTCTCATTTTTGCTAACGCTTCCCTCTATAACGGTGCCAGTTACGACGCTACCGATACCTTTTAGGCTAAAAACCCTATCGATGTAGTATCTAAAAACGCCCTCCTCATCGCGCTTTTTAGCTCTTAGCGTAAAGAGATAGTTTCTAAGCTCATCGATGCTTGCCTTATCCTTTATACTAACGGCAAAAATTTCTAAAATTTGCAGGTTTTTAAATTTAGAAATTTCATCTCTTATCTCTTTTTTTCTTAAATTTATAGTGGCCTCATCGACCAGATCACACTTTGTAAGCGCTACGATCACAGATTTCACGCCAAGAAGATTTAAAATTTCAAGGTGCTCCAAGCTTTGAGGCATAAGGCCGTCATTTGCCGCCACCACAAACAAGCACGCATCAAAGCCATATGCGCCGCTTATCATCGTTTTTATGAGATTTTCATGTCCTGGCACATCGATAAATGCGATATTCTCATCATTTTTGCTTAAATTTGAAAAGCTTAGATCGATCGTTATGCCACGCTTTTTCTCCTCTTCAAGATTGTCCCCCTCAAAGCCGTTTAGCTCCTTTATAAGCGCGGTTTTTCCGTGGTCGATATGCCCTGCTGTTCCTATTATTAAACTCATTTTTCTTCCGTTTCATTTATTATTTTTATTAGCACTTCTACGTCCTCATCTAAAAGCGATCTAAGATCGAGCATAAATTTGTCATTTTCTATGCGACCGATCACCTTTTTTTGCCTAAATTTTAGCTCGTTTAAATTTGCCTCTCCACTAAATGCAAGCGCCACACTTGGGATCTTTTTATTTGGCATAGCACCGCCCCCTACAAAGGTAGAAGTGCGCACTATCTCAAGCGGATTTTTTAAATTTTTATTTATAAAATTTGCTAAGCCTTCAAGTTCTTTTACACTTTTGTGAAGCAGTTTTTGCGTTGTGAGTAGCTCAAATTCTTTATTTAGATAGGCTTTCATACTCTCAGCTAAAAGTGAGATGATCACCTTATCAACACGAAGCATTCTTAAAAGCTGGTTTTTCCTAAGCTTTGCGATGAGCTCTTTTTTGCCGACAATGATGCCGCACTGCACCGCACCAAGCAGCTTATCACCGCTAAAGCTAACTAGCGAAACATCTTTTAAATTCTTTAGATCTGGCTCGTTTTTGTCTAAGTTAAATGGCAAATTTCCGTAAAATCCACTGCCAAGATCAAAATAATCTATCAAATTTCGCCTGCCTGCTAGCTCGCTAAGCTCATTTGCCGAGCTCTCTTCGCTAAAGCCAACGATGTCAAAATTTGAGCGATGAACCTTTACAAGCATCGCCGTCTCTTCGCTGATCGCCTCTTCGTAGTCCTTTAGCCTAGTTTTGTTTGTAGTGCCGACCTCTTTTAGGATGCAGCCTGCATTTGCCATCACCTCTGGCACTCTAAAACTACCGCCGATCTCGACTAGCTCGCCCCTGCTAACGACCACCTCCCTGCCCTTTGCAAAGGTGTTTAGCACTAAAAATACAGCGCTTGCGTTGTTATTTACAACAATGGCGTCCTCAAAACCAAAAGCTCTTGCTATTAGCGAGCCAACGTAGTCATATCTGTTGCCGCGACTGCCTGTTTTTAGGTTATACTCTAAGTTTGAGTAGCCCGTGATAACAGGTGTCGCACGGCTTAAAATTTCTTTATCTATAACGCTTCTAGCGAGGTTTGTATGTATAGCAACGCCAGTTAAATTTAGCACCCTTTGAAGGCTAGCTTCGTTAAATTTATCATACTCATCTAGGATCAAATTTATTATCTCTTCGCCGCTAAAGCTAGCATTTTCATTTAAAATTTTAGCTCTAACCTCATCTAAAATTTGCCTTGCAAGCATAGTGACTAAACTCGTATCAAGTCCCGAAAATGCTTCGTTTTTTATGATCTTATCAACTTGTGGGATATTTCTTAAATCGTTCAATTTGCGCTCCTAGTAAGTTAGTTTTACCAAGACGTGATTTTAACATAAAAATATTATAAATTAAAACTTAGAGCAAAAAAAGAGGATATAAATTTCAGAGTCTATTAATCCCATTAATATTAGAATAAGCCCGTTTTTGATAATAGGAGAAACAATGAAAGAATTTGGCTTTTATAACGATTTTGACGACGCTTTGATGCTAAACGAGCAGATAGAGATCAACAACGAAAATGGCGACTATCTAGTCTCAAACTCTCCAAAGCTAAAAGCAAACATCATCGCACCTGAGATAAATTTCTACCTGAAAAACACCACCGCAAGCGTCTTAGAAAAAGCCAAAAATACCCTTTTACTATACGAGGCAAGAGCGAGCGCCTTTGATATGGCAAAGGATGTGGATTACGAAAAAGAGGTCGGCAAAAATGTTGTGATAGTAAGCAACTCAGGTCGCGAGGAGCTAGCAAATTTACTAAAAGAAAATGGCTACAAAGTGATAGAGCTTACGCATTTTGAAGTCAAATTTATATACGGTGCAGCTGGCGAGCTAAGCGTTTTGGTGCTTAGAGCTGATGATGAGTTTGAGGTTGATTGCGACTTTTTCTTGGTTGAAAACGCAAGGGACTATATGCTAAAACAAAGCGGCTGCTACGAAATTTCAGGGCTAAAAGATGAAAAAGTGCTTGAAATTTTAAATGCAAAAAGCCCAAAATTTAGATACAAAAGCTTTACTCAATACGACTCATCAATCTGTCAGTATCACGAGCGCAGAAGTGAAATTTGCGGTCGCTGTGCCGATGTTTGCCCAACGGTTGCCATCCTAAAAGAGGACGAGACAAAGCACCTCGTCTTTTCACAGATAGATTGCACAAACTGCGGAAACTGCATCAGCGTCTGCCCTAGTGGCGCGCTCGACTACACACTAATGCCACAAAGCTCATTTGCCACTATCGCTAAGCTTTACAAAGGCAAGATCCCACTCATCGTGCCTGAGGAGATGAGCCTAGATGAGCTAAATGTGAGCCTACCAGAAAATGTCCTGCCTTTTGCCATCTCAGCCGCTCACTTCTTAAGCCAAACACACTTTTTGACACTTCTTCAAGAGAGTGGTTCGAGTGTGATTTTATATAGCAAGAGCCTTGGCAAGGGCGAAAAAGACGCCATTAGCATCTTAAATCAAATTTATGAGCTTAAATTTAAAGAGACCGCGATCTACCACGCAAAAGACAAGGCTGGCCTTGAAAATGCGCTAAAAAAGGCTAAACTAATTGATGGCTCACAGCACTCCATAACAGAATACGCACTGCCAAAGAGAGAAATTTTTGCTAAAAGGCTTGAATTTATCGTAGGCAACGATGATCTTGGAGTTGTAAAAACTGGCGAGGAGATGATCAGATATGGCGAGGTCAAGATAAACACCGAGACCTGTACGCTCTGCCTTAGCTGTGTTGGAGCTTGTAACGTAAGCGCTTTGATAGCTGATAAAAAGACAAATTCGATTTTATTTAACCCAAGCGTTTGCACCGCCTGCGGCTACTGCGAGCTAAGCTGTGCCGAGAAAAACACCATCTCGCTTGAGGTCGGCAAAATCACTCTTAAGCCTGAGAGCTTCGTTTATAGCGAGCTTGCGCATGACGAGCTATTTGCCTGCGTGGAGTGTGGAAAAGAGTTTGCGACTAAAAAGGCGGTCGAGAAGATCGCAGCGATCATGCAGCCACGTTTTGGCAACGACAGAGCCAAGATCAAGTCACTTTACTGCTGCGCTGACTGCAAGGCAAAGATCATGGTGCAAGCCCAACTAAACGCGATGAAAGAGGATTTATTAAATGGATAAAAATATCATAAAAGCAAGGTCATATTTTTACGAATTTTTAGCATATCCACTCTTTTTTCACACGAGCGATGAAGGGTTTGCGAGATGGAAAGAGCAGCTTAGCTACCTAGCGCAAAATCCTTTGAGCGAGCAAAGTGCAGAGGCGTTTGCAAATTTAGATAAATTTAGCTTTGATGAGCTTGCAAGCGAGCAAAATGACGTTCTTTTTGGCTTTACAAATATCCCTTTAAGCGCCTCATTTTATGAAGAGGGTAGAGATAACGGCGCGGCTAGACTTAGGGTGATAGAGTGCCTAAAACTTAGCCCATATAGGCGTGATAAGGAGCTTTGCAAGGATAGCGAGGACTACGTTGGATTTATATTTTTAGCGATGGCGACATTTTTAAATGACGAATTTAACGGCGCAAAAAATATCAGCGACAAGCTCTTTGGCGAGACTTTAAATTTATTTATAGATGAGTTTGGCTCGCTACTTTTGGCTCATAAAAATGCAAATTTCTTCCGCTCGTATGCGATCATTTTAAAAGACTTCATCGAGCTTGAAAGAGCTGTTTTAAGTGTAGAAGCACCTGCTAAGCCACAAGGCGATAGCGTCGCGGTTGCTGCGCTTAAAAAAGAGCCTTATCAAAGCAAGATGCCAACTTTTAAAACAAAACTTCACTGGGAGGAATTCTCCCCAGTCATCTCACACGAGTTTAAAGACTAGCTTAAATTTACTCTTAGCCTAGCTAGGAGTAAATTTAACATCCGCTTAGATCTCACAACTATTCTCAATATTTTATAACTATCTTAACCCTTCGGTAGTAAATTTCTTTAAATTTTTACAAAGGATTTACAATGGTAATGACACACTACATGGAGCTTTTATCGCTCAATCAGCCTTACAATCTAATCCTCTACATGGTGATACCTATGGGGCTTGCGGAGCTTTTAGTGGCGATGGAGTTTTTCACGATGTATCACATGGATAGCGGCAAAAACGCTGGCTTTAAGGCTGTTAGTAAATTTGTTGGCATAGTGCTTGGGGTCTATTTTACAGCTCTTGTGATCTACTTTTTAGCAAAAATTTATCCAACCATAAAATGGCGCGGATATGCCGATGTCATCGCTATCTACTCATATCTCATCGGCGTCATCCCACTTCTTGGCATCGCGCTTTTAGAGCTAAATTTGATCTATAAAAACGCAAGCGAAAGAGCAAAGCTAAAGCTTCATTTTTGCCTGCTTATCTTCTTCTTGATCGTAGGACACGTCGCTATGATATTTGGCATGGTTGATCCTACTATAACAGGCTACAAAGCTGAAAATGGTGCGATGGATATGCAGATGAATATGCCAATGAACATGCCAGAAGGTATGCCAATGCATGATCACCACAATATGATGATGCAAAATATGAGTGATGATAACTCAACTAATATGCATATGCATCACTAAATTTAAAGGCTTTTTGGCGCCTGCTAAAAAACTTTTACTCTAAATTTCTAAATTTACTCTTTAGAGCTAGCTAGCAAGATCTCTCT